>DUZF01000089.1 GCA_013349665.1 Rhodospirillaceae bacterium
CCAGATACATGTCATGCACCATGCGGCCGTCTTCGCGCAGCACACCGTTGGCGGCGAAGACATCATTCACCGGTGTCTTGCGCATCTGGGCCAGGACCTTGTCGGGATCGTCGCTGCCCACCGCCTGCATCGCCTTCAGATAATGGGTGACCGCCGAATAAACACCGGCATGCACCATGTTGGGCATCTGCCGGCGCTGCTCGAAAAAGCGCTTCGACCAGGCCCGCGAGGCGTCGTCGCGGTCCCAATAGAACCCTGTGGTGATCAGCATGCCCTGCGCCGCCTGCAATCCCAGGGCGTGAATGTCCTGGTCGAAGACCAGCAGGCCGACCAGGCTCTGGCCGCCATTGACGATGCCGAATTCGGCCGCCTGCTTGATGGTGTTGATGGTGTCGCCGCCGGCATTGAGCAGGGCGATGGTATTGGCCTTCGAGGCCTGGGCCTGCAACAGGAAGGACGAATAGTCGGTGGTGCCCAGGGGATGCTTGACGCCGCCGACGACCTGTCCGCCGGCCTCGGCGACGGCGGCGGTGAGGTCGCGTTCGAGGGCGGCGCCGAAGGCGTAATCCACGGTCAGGGTGAACCAGGTTCTGGCGCCTTCCTTGACGGCGGCGGTGCCGGCGCCATGGGCCAGGGAATAGGTGTCATAGGTCCATTGCACGCCATAGGGCGAGCAGGCCTTGCCGGTGAAGTCCGAGGTGCCGCCGCCGGAGACCAGCAGGACGCGCTTTTTCTGGCGCGCCACTTCCTGGACCGCCAGGGCGGCGCTGGAGGCCGGAATGTCGATGATGGCGTCGACCCCTTCGGTGTCAAACCAGCGGGTGGCGATGGCGGCGGCGACGTCCGGCTTGTTCTGGTGGTCGGCGAAGATAACCTCGATGGGGCGGCCGATCACCTTGCCGCCGAAATCCTCCACCGCCATCCGGGCGGCGATCACCGAGCCCTGGCCGGTAACGTCGGCATAGACCCCCGACTGATCATTGAGCACCCCGAGCCTGACGGGGGAGGTCGATTGCGCCATCGCCGGCGCCGCCAGCGACAGCGACAGAAGGACGGCGGAGGCCATCCGTGCGGCAAAAGTCATGGTTCCCTCCGGGTTGTTATTTCCTAAGGATAAACACAACCCGGCGAATAAATCATCCGTTCAGCCGATGGCGGAAACCAGTTTCATGGCGACGCCCATGGATCCCTTCAATTTGATCTTGCCCAGGGTATAGGCCAGCATCGGATCAAGCTTGCCTTCGAGGATGCGCATCAGATTTTCCGCCGAACAACGGACCAGGCAATCGGCATCGGTTTCGGCATCGACGAATTCGGGCGGCATGCGGCGCGCATCCACCAACCAGACCCCCTGCTCGCCGAGATCAAAGCCGACGACGGCGCCGATCCCCGCCATTTGCGGCAGGCTGGCGCGTAAGCGGTCCATCAGATCGGTGCCGTCCATGGCGATTCTCCTGTATTGACGTATACGTCAGCTTTATGCACTATACGTTTACATTAAGGGCCGCTGTCAAGCAAAGTGACGAAGGGGAGGTCATGACCGCTAACATTCTCATAACCCGCCGCGACGGTTTGGTCGAATTGCGCTTCGACCGGCCGGAAAAGAAGAACGCCCTGACCACCGCCATGTATGCCGCGCTGGCCGACGCGATGACGGCGGCGGCGGCCGATCCCACGGTTCGCGTCATCCTGTTCAGCGGCAGCGGCGGCAGTTTCTGCGCCGGCAACGACCTCAATGACTTTCTCGCCAATCCACCGAACAGCGAAGACGCGCCGGTGTTCCGGTTCCTTAGGGCCCTGGCCCAGGCGGAGGCGATCCTGGTGGCGGCGGTGTCCGGTCCGGCGGTCGGTGTCGGCACCACCATGCTCTTGCATTGCGATATGGTGATCGCCGGGGAAAGCGCCAAATTCGCCTTGCCGTTCGTCAATCTCGGCCTGGTTCCCGAGGCCGCCAGTTCGCTGCTGTTGCCGCGGCTGGTGGGCCAGCAGCGGGCGGCGAAACTGCTGCTGCTGGGCGAGGCGTTCGACGCCAGGGCGGCCAAAGATCTGGGCCTGGTCGGCGAGGTGGTGGCGGATGCCGACCTGACGAAGACCGCCGAGGCGCTGGTGGGCAAACTTTTGGCCAAGGCCCCGCAGGCTTTGCGCTTGACCAAGCAACTGATGAAAGGCACCACCGCGACGGTCGGCGAGCGCATGGCAGAAGAATGCCGGGTTTTCGCACCGCGGCTTGATTCGGCTGAGTTCAAGGAAGCCGTCAGCGCCTTTTTCGACAAAAGACCGCCTGATTTTTCGCCAAAGCCGACAAAATAGGTCAGGTTACGCGGAAAGTTTTGTTACCATTTTTCAGGGTCAAGTCTTCTTGGCCATGATGTGACACACAAAGCCGGTCGTTCAGAAGGCTTTCAGGGAGGGGGTTCACCGATGTCCGTTTCAACTCTTCGCAAGACCATGGTGTCTTGGATCGGCCTGATGGCCGTCTGTTCCGTCGCCACCGAGGCCAATGCCGCCGGCTTCGCGCTGCGTGAACAAAGCGCCGAGGGCCTGGGCAGCGCCTTCGCCGGCGGCGCCGCCAATGCCGGCGACGCCAGTACCGCCTTCTACAATCCGGCGGGCTTAAGCCGGCTGACCAGCAATCAGGTCTCGTCCTCGGTGACCTGGATCTCGCCGGTGGCCAAATTCACCGGCACCAACAGCTCGCCGCTGGGCGGCAATGTCACCGGCTCGCAGGCCGAGAACGGTATCAAGGCCGCCGCCATCGGCGCCGTCTACGGAGTGTGGAACGCCAGCCCGGACTGGAAGATGGCGTTGGCGGTGAACGCGCCCTTCGGCCTGCGCTCGGATTACAAGCCCGATTGGATCGGCCGTTATCAGGCCCTGGCCTCGGAACTGACCGATATCGATGTTTCCGTGCTCGCCTCCTATCGCTTCAACGAGCATTTCTCCATCGGCGGTGGGCCGCGGGTCGCCTATATCAAGGCCCGCCTGTCCAATGCCATCAATTTCCAGGCCATCGGCCTGGGCACCGCCCAGCAACTGGCCGCCGGCGCCCGCCAGGCCGGGGCCGGGGCCGCCGCCGCCGCCGCCGCCGGGCAGCTCTCCACCGCCTCGGCGCTACAGGCTCAGGCCACCAGTCTGGCGACCCAGGCGGCCGGCCTGCAGACCCTGGCCAGCGGTTGGGGCGACGGCCTCGGCAAGATCGAGGGCGACGACGTCACCGCCGGCTATACCTTCGGCGGGCTGTACGAAATCGACAAGCAGACGCGGCTCGGTCTCTCTTATCGTTCGCGCATGTCCAACACCCTGTCCGGTACCGCCAGCTACCAGACCCCGGCCACGCTGGGATTGGCCGGACCGACCCTCAGCGGCCTGTTCGCCGGCCAGGGGGCGACCGCCAAGATCACCATGCCGGATTCGTTTAATTTGGGTTTCCACCGCGATATCAGTGATCAATGGGCGGTGATGGCCTCCCTCGAATGGACCCATTGGTCGCTGTTCAAGACCTTGAGCGTGGTCGGCGCCAATGGCCAGGCGATCAGCAGTACCAACGAAAACTGGCAGGACACCTGGGCGGCGTCGTTGGGCACCAACTACCGCATCGACGAAAAATGGCAGGTCCGCGGCGGCGTCGCCTATGACCAGTCGCCGGTCAGGGACGCCTTCCGTACCCCCCGGGTCCCCGATTCCGACCGCACCTGGGTCACCTTCGGCGGCACCTACGCGGTCACCCCGGCCGCCGATGTGACTTTCGGTTACGGCCATATCTTCGGCGCCAGCGCCCCGGTCACCTCCACCAACAATTCGGCCAGCGGCACCCTGACCGGCAGTTACGACAACAGCGTCGATATCTTCAGCGTTTCCGCGTCGCTGAGGTTCTAGGCGGTCATGAGTGCCAGCGTCGACAGGCCGATCGCCATCCGGGCGGTGCCCTCGATTCTCGAGGACTCCGTCCGGCGGTTCGGCTCCCGTCCGGCGCTGGATTTTTTGGGCCGGCGCCTGTCCTACCGTGAACTGGGAGCGCTGGTGGAAAAGGCGGCCGCCGGCTTCCAGCGCCTGGGGGTGAAAAAAGGCGTGCGGGTGGGCTTGTGCCTGCCCAATACGCCCAGCTACGTAATCTGCTTTTACGCAGTGCTGCGGGCCGGCGGCACGGTGGTAAATTTCAACCCGCTCTATGTCGAGCGGGAATTGCGCCAACTGGTGGAGGACAGCGGAGTCACCATCATGGTGACCCTCGACCTCAAGCAGATCTACCCCAAGGTGGCCCAGTTGCTCGACGGCAGCGGCCTGGAAAAGATCGTCATCTGCCGCATGTCGGAACTTCTGCCGACCATCAAGGGGCTGATGTTCTCGGTCTTGAAGCGCTCGGAACTGGCAACGGTGCCGGACGATGCCCGGCATCTGCCGTTCAGCCGTCTGTTGGCGGAGAACGCCGCCTTCCAGCCGGTGGACATTGATCCGCTGACCGATGTCGCCGTCCTGCAATACACCGGCGGCACCACCGGCCTGCCGAAGGCGGCGATGCTGACCCATGCCAATCTGAGCGCCAATGCCGACCAGTTGCTGCGCCTGTCACCGGATCTCCGGTATGGCGAGGAGCGGCTGTTGCTGGTGCTGCCGCTGTTTCACGTCTTCGCCATGTCGGTGGGGATGAATGTCGGCATTTCCTGCGGTGCCGAACTGATCATGCTGCCGCGCTTCGATCTGCGTCAGGTTCTGAAAACCATCACCGGCAAGCGCCCGACCCTGTTTCCCGGCGTGCCGACCATTTACAACGCCATCAACAACGCCGCCGGGACCGGCCAGTGGGACCTGTCCTCGATCAAGGCCTGCACCTCGGGTGGTGCGCCGCTGCCCCGCGAGGTGCAGCTCCGCTTCGAGAAGCTGGCCGGTTGCGCCCTGGTGGAAGGCTATGGCCTCAGCGAATGCTCGCCGGTGGTCTGCTGCAATCCCCTGGGTGCCGTCAAGGAAGGCTCGGTAGGACCGCCGCTGCCCGGCACGGTGGTGGAGATCCGGGCCCCGGAAGATCCTTCGCGCCTGCTGCCGACCGGCGAAAAGGGCGAGATCTGCGTGCGCGGCCCGCAGGTGATGGCCGGCTATTGGCGTCGGCCGGAGGACACCGCCCAGGTGTTCTACGACGGCGCCTTGCGCACCGGCGATATCGGCTATCTCGATGACGAAGGGTTCCTCTTCCTGGTCGACCGGATCAAGGATGTGATCCTCTGCGGCGGCTATAACGTCTATCCGCGGATCATCGAGGAAGCCCTCTATCGGCATCCTGCGGTCGCCGAGGCGGTGGTGATCGGTGTTCCCGACGGCTATCGCGGCGAGGCGCCGAAGGCCTTCGTCCGGCTGCGTGAAGGCGCCGTCGCCGATGTCGAGGAGCTGAAGCATTTTCTCAGCACCGAGATCTCCCGCATCGAGATGCCCAAGGAGATAGAATTCCGCGCCGAACTGCCCAAGACCATGGTGGGCAAGCTGTCGAAAAAGGAACTGGTGGCCGAGGAACGCGCGCGGCGTCTCGACGAAGCCTCCTGACAGGGACCATTCCATGCAGCGGAGTCGCGCCTTCAGGCTAACGTATTGGGAAGAAAGTCGCATCAAACGTCATGAGCAAGATCTATTCGGTCGGCGAACTGGCCAGGGATTTGGGGGTGACCCCGAGGACCATCCGCTTTTACGAGGACAAAGGGCTGATCCTGCCGCAACGGGCCGGCGTCGCCCGGGTTTACACCCATCGCGAACGCGCCCGCATGATCCTGATCCTGCGCGGCAAGAGCCTTGGCTTCTCGTTGAAGGAGATCAAGGAGTTTCTCGATCTCTACGTCACCGGCCGCATGCCGGTGGAACAGCTCGGCCTGCTGCTGGCCAAGGTGCGGGATCGCATCGCCCAGCTGGAGCGCCAGCGCCAGGCCATCGACCAGACCCTCGAAGAATTGCGGGACATCGAGCGGCAATCCGGAGTTGCTCTGGCTGCCGATGCCCTCGCCAAGGTTGTGAAATGACCCGTTCCCATTGTTCTTTTATGGAGATTTCCCGATGAAATCCGTCGTCATCGCCGGTTACGCCCGGTCCCCCTTCACTCCCTCGGCCAAAGGCGAACTGGTGTCCGTCCGCCCCGACGACCTGGTCGCCCAGGTGGTGCGCGCCCTGGTCGAGCGGACCAAGGTCCGTCCCGAGGACCTCGAGGATCTGATCCTCGGCTGCGCCTTTCCCGAAGGCGAGCAGGGCCTCAACATGGCCCGCCTGGTGGTGCTGCTGGCCGACCTGCCGCAATGTGTCGCCGGCGTCACCGTCAACCGCTTCTGCGGCTCGTCCATGCAGTCGGTGCATATGGCCGCCGGCGCCATCCAGATGGGGGCCGGCGACGCCTTCATCTGTGCCGGAGTGGAAAACATGAGCCGGGTGCCGATGATGGGTTTCAACCCGCTGATCAATCCCCGCCTGCATGAAAAACTGCCTGCCGCCTATATGGGCATGGGCGATACCGCCGAAAAAGTCGCCGCCCAGTGGGGGATCTCGCGCGCCGAACAGGAAGCCTTCGCCGTCGCAAGCCACGCCAAAGCCGCCGCCGCGGTGGCCGATGGCCGCCTGGCCGGCGAACTGGTGGCCATCAATGCCGGCAAGCGCAGTGTCGACAAGGATGGCTGCATCCGTCCCGACACCACCGCCGAGGGCCTGGCCGGGCTCAAGCCGGCCTTCGACCAGAACGGCACCGTTACCGCCGGCACCGCCTCGCCGCTGACCGACGGCGCCGCCGCGGTCCTGGTGTGCAGCGAGGAGTATGCGAAAAAGGCCGGCCTGCAGCCGCTGGCCAGGATCCGCAGCATCGCCGTCGCCGGCTGTGCCCCGGAGATCATGGGCATCGGGCCGGTGGCGGCCAGCCAAAAGGCGCTGGCCCGGGCAGGCATCGACGCCGCCCAGCTGGATGTGGTCGAATTGAACGAGGCCTTCGCCTCGCAGTCGCTGGCCTGCATCCGCGATCTCAAGCTTGACCCGGCCAAGGTCAATATCGACGGCGGCGCCATCGCCATCGGCCATCCCCTCGGCGCCACCGGCGCCCGCATCACCGGCAAGGCGGCGGCTCTGCTGTCCCGGCAGAAAGGCCGTTTCGCCCTGGCCACCCAATGCATTGGCGGCGGCCAGGGCATCGCCACCGTCCTGGAGGCGGTGTGATGGACGGCGTCATCAAAAAGGTCGGCGTCATCGGCGCCGGGGTGATGGGGGCGGGGATCGCCGCCCAGGTCGCCAATGCCGGGGTGCCGGTGGTGCTGCTCGACGTGGTGCCGGATGGTGCCGCCAAGGCGGTGGAAAAGATGCTGAAGACCGATCCGGCGCCGTTCATGAGCAAGGCCGCCGCCCGGCTGATCACCGCCGGCAATACCGAACGGGATTTCGACCTGCTGGCCGACTGCGACTGGATCGTCGAGGCGGTGATCGAGCGGCTCGACGTCAAGCTGCAGCTCTATGCCCGCCTGGAAGCGGTCCGCAAGGCCGGCTCGGTGGTGTCGTCCAACACCTCGACCATCCCGCTGGCCAAGCTGACCGAAGGCCTGCCCGAGCGCTTCGCCGCCGATTTCTGTATCACCCATTTCTTCAACCCGCCGCGTTATATGCGCCTGCTGGAGGTGGTCAAGGGCCGTCATACCCGTGCCGACGCCGTCGCCGCCGTCAGCCGCTTCGCCGACCTCAAGCTCGGCAAATCGGTGGTCTCCTGCAAGGACAGTCCGGGATTCATCGCCAACCGCCTGGGGGTCTTCTGGATCAGCTGTGCGGTGGTCGAGGCCTTCGACCAGGGTCTCGAGGTGGAAGAGGTCGACGCCGTCATCGGCAAGCCCATGGGCTTCCCCAAGACCGGCGTCTTCGGCCTGATCGATCTGGTGGGCCTGGATCTCATGCCCCATGTGATGGCCAGCATGGTCGGCCTGCTGCCCGCCGAGGATCCGCTGCAGGCCTATCGGCGCGAGCAGCCGCTGACCGCCAGGATGATCGCCGAGGGCTATACCGGGCGCAAGGGCAAGGGCGGCTTTTACCGGCTCAACCGGGCCGGCGGCGGCAAGGTCAAGGAGGCGATCTCGCTGGCCACCGGCGACTACCGTCCCGAGATCAAGCCCGACCTCGACCTGCCCAGGGATCTCAAGGCGCTGCTGACCCAGGGCGACAAGGCCGGGCGCTATGCCTGGCGGGTGCTCAGCCGCACGCTGGCCTATGCCGCCTCGCTGGTGCCGGAGGCGGCCGACGACATCGCCGCCGTCGACGAGGCCATGCGTCTCGGCTATGCCTGGAAATTCGGTCCCTTCGAACTGATCGACAAGCTGGGCGCCGCCTGGCTGTCCGAGCGGCTGGCGGCCGACGGCCAGCCTGTGCCGGCCCTGCTGCGCCAGGCGGGCAACCGCAGCTTCTATCGCGTCGATCAGGGCCGCCTGCAATTCCTCGGCACCGACGACGGCTACCATGACCTCATGCGCCCCGAGGGGGTGCTGTTGCTGGCCGACATCAAGCGGGTCAGCCAGCCGGTGCTGAAGAACGGCTCGGCATCGCTGTGGGATATCGGCGACGGCGTTGCCTGTTTTGAATTCACCAGCAAGATGAATGCGCTGGACCCCGATACCATCACCTTGCTGGGCAAGAGCATCAAGGCCGTCGCCAGGCAATTCAAGGCGCTGGTCATCTATAACGAAGGCAGCAATTTCTCGGCCGGCGCCAATCTCGGTCTGGTGCTGTTCGCCGCCAATATCGCCGCCTGGACCGAGATCGAGCAGCTGGTGGCGGGTGGCCAGGAAACCTACAAGGCGCTGAAATACGCGCCGTTCCCGGTGGTCGGCGCGCCCGCCGGGCTGGCCTTGGGCGGCGGCTGCGAAATCCTGCTGCATTGCGACGCCGTGCAGGCCCATGCCGAAACCTATATCGGCCTGGTGGAATGCGGCGTCGGCCTGGTTCCCGCCTGGGGCGGCTGCAAGGAGATGCTGCATCGCTGGGCCGGCCTCGGGCGTCTGCCCAAGGGGCCGATGCCGCCGGTGGCCAAGGTGTTCGAGACCATCAGCACCGCCACCGTCGCCAAATCGGCGGCCGAGGCGAAAGAGCTGCTGTTCTTCCGGCCCACCGACGGCGTCACCATGAACCGTGACCGCCTGCTGGCCGACGCCAAGGCCCGCGCCCTCGAGCTGGCCGCGGACTATACGCCGCCGGCGGCGCCGGAGCTGACCTTGCCCGGACCGTCGGCGGGGGTCGGCCTGAAGATGGCGGCCGAAGGCTTCCATCGCCGCGGCCTGGCCACCAACCATGACCTGGTGGTGGCCGGCGAGCTGGCGACGGTGCTGTCGGGCGACGACGCCGACGCCACCCGGCCGCTGGGCGAGGACCGCCTGCTGGAGCTGGAACGCGCTGCCTTCATGCGCCTGCTCCGCCACCCCGCCACCCTGGCCCGGATCGAGAGCATTCTCGAAACCGGCAAACCCCTGCGAAATTGAGGACGCCGCCATGCCTGCCTACAAGGCCCCGCTGCGCGACATGCGCTTTGTCTTTCACGAACTGCACCAGGCCGACACCCTGCTGGCCGGCCTGCCCGGCTATGAGGAGCTGAGCGCCGACCTGATCGACGCCGTGCTGGAACAGGCCGGCACCATCTGCGAGGAGGTGCTGGCGCCCCTCAACCGCCAGGGCGACGAACATGGATGTCTGTTTGAAAACGGCGTCGTGCGCACGCCGCCGGGGTTCAAGCAGGCCTATGACCTGTTTCGCCAGAACGGCTGGACCGGCTTCGCCTGCGCGCCGGAGGACGGTGGACAGGGTTTGCCCAAGGCGGTCAATTCCCTGGTCGAGGAAATGATCTGTTCGGCCAATCTGTCCTTCGGCATGTATCCGGGCCTGAGCCACGGCGCCTATCTGACCATTCGCCGCTGGGGCCGCGAGGATTTGAAAAAGACCTATCTGCCGCGTCTGGCCGAGGGCGCCTGGAGCGGCACCATGTGCCTGACCGAGCCGCAATGCGGCACCGATCTCGGCCTGGTGCGGACCCGGGCGGTTCCCCAGGACGACGGCAGTTTCCGCATCACCGGCACCAAGATCTTCATCTCGGCCGGCGAACACGACCTGACCGACAACATCATCCATCTGGTGCTCGCCCGCCTGCCGGGGGCGCCCAAGGGCATCAAGGGCATCAGCCTGTTCCTGGTGCCGAAATTCCAGGTCGGCGACGACGGTTCGGTGGGAGCCGGCAACGGCGTGTCCTGCGGCGCCATCGAGCACAAGATGGGGATCAAGGCCTCGTCCACCTGCGTGATCAATTTCGACGACGCCAGGGGCTGGATGCTGGGCGAGCCCAACAAGGGCATGCGGGCCATGTTCACCATGATGAACGGGGCCCGCCTCGAGGTCGGCATCCAGGGGCTGGGCATCGCCGAGGCGGCCTATCAGGGGGCGGTGACCTATGCCCGCGAGCGCCTGCAGGGGCGCTCGCTGTCCGGCGCCAAACATCCCGACAAAGCGGCCGATCCGATCATCGTCCACCCCGAGGTGCGGCGCAATCTGCTGACCATCCGCGCCGGTGTCGAGGGATGCCGGGCGCTGGGGGCCTGGGTAGGCCTGCAGCTCGACGTCTCCCATCATCACCCCGATCCGCAGACGCGGCAGAATGCCGACGATCTGGTGGCGCTGCTGACCCCGGTGGTCAAGGCGATGTTCACCGACTTCGGGTTCGAGGCCGCCAATCTCGGCGTGCAGGTCTTCGGCGGCCATGGCTATATCCGTGAACACGGGATGGAGCAGCTGGTGCGCGATGCCCGCATCACCCAGATTTACGAGGGGACCAACGGCGTCCAGGCGCTTGATCTGGTGGGGCGCAAGATGGGTGCCCATGCCGGACGCTATCTGCGTCAGTTCTTCCATCCGCTGGCGGCGATGATCGAGGCCAGGATCGAGGACGAGACGCTGGGGCCGTATGCGCAGCCCTTGGCGAAAGCCTTCGTGCGGTTGCAGCAGGCGACCGCGCAGATCGCCCGCGCCGGCATGGTCAAACCCGACGAGGCGGGGGCGGCGGCCAGCGACTATCTGCGGCTGTTCGGCCTGGTGGCGCTGGGCTATATGTGGCTGCGCATGGTCGAGACGGCCTTGCCGAAAGCCGGCGGTGCCGAGGACGGCGACGGTTTCTACAGCGCCAAGCTGAACACCGCGCGCTTCTTCTTCGACCGCATGCTGCCGCAGACCGCCGGCCTGTTCCAGGCCATCATGGCCGGCGGCGCCTCGCTGATGACCTTCGACGAAACCTGGTTTTAAGGAGCCGAGATGCGAAGCCTGAAGAACAAGACCCTGTTCATCACCGGCGCCAGCCGCGGCATCGGCAAGGCCATCGCGCTCCGCGCGGCGGCCGACGGTGCCAATATCGTCGTCGCCGCCAAGACTGCAGAGGCCAACCCCAAGCTGCCCGGAACCATTTTTTCCGCCGCCGCCGAGATCGAGGCGGCCGGCGGCAAGGCCCTTCCGGTGCAGTTGGACATCCGCGAACCGGACCAGATCGCCGAGGCGGTGAAGAAAGCCGCCGACGCCTTCGGCGGCATCGACATCCTGATCAACAATGCCAGCGCCATCAGCCTGACCGGAACTCTCGACACCCCGGCCAAGCGCTACGACCTGATGATGAGCGTCAACCAGCGGGGCAGCTTCCTCTGTGCCCAGGCCTGTCTGCCCTGGCTGTTGAAGGCCGAGAACCCGCATATCCTGACCCTCAGCCCGCCGCTGTCGATGGAGCCGCGCTGGTTCGGCCCGCATTGCGCCTATACCATGAGCAAGTTCGGCATGAGCCTGGTGGTGCTGGGCCTGGCCGAGG
>DUZF01000090.1 GCA_013349665.1 Rhodospirillaceae bacterium
GCCAGTTGGCGGCCATCGCCTTCGATCTGATGGTCCTCGACGTCATGATGCCGGGGGAAAGCGGCCTGGAGCTGACCCGCAGCCTGCGCGCCACCAATTCCGTGCCGATCCTGCTGCTTACCGCCATGGGCGAGACTTCCGACCGTATCGACGGCCTCGAATCGGGGGCCGACGATTACCTGGCCAAACCATTTGAACCGCGTGAACTGCTGTTGCGCATCAACAGCGTGCTGCGCCGCAGCCGCAGAGACGAAACGCCGGCGGCGGAATGCCGCTTCGGCCGCTTCCAGTTCGACCTCCGCCGCGGCGAATTGCTGGCCGACGGCGCGGTGGTCCGCCTGACCTCGGCCGAACAGGCGTTGCTGGCGCTGCTTGCCGCGCGGCCGGGCGAAACCCTGTCGCGCGAGGACCTGGCCGCCGCCACCGGCGAGGTCGGCAACCCGAGAACCATCGACGTGCAGGTGACCCGCCTGCGCAAGAAGATCGAGGACGACCCGCGCCAGCCGCGTTTCCTGCAGACCGTGCGCGGCCGCGGCTACGTGCTGTGGTGCGACTGATGCGACGGCTGCCCTTTGCCGCCATGATCAAGTCGGTGCTGCCGAAGGGATTGCTGGGCCGGTCCCTGCTGATCCTGGTGACCCCGATGGCCCTGCTGCAGCTGGTGTCGGCCTATGTTTTCTATGGCACCCACTGGGACATGGTGACGCGCCGTCTGTCCACCGGCCTGGCCGGCGACATCGGCGCCGTCATCGAAATGATGCGCAGCTACCCCGGCGAGGACAACCGCGCCAGGATTTTCGAAACCGCGCGCAGCACCATGGACCTCAGGCTGACGCTCAAAGAGGGCGAGGTCCTCGAACGAACCGGTATGCTGGGAGGACGGCCATTCCTCTCCGGCTGGCTGTCCGGCTACAGTCTCGAGGACAATCTGGTCGGCGCACTTGCCGAACGGGTTGGCCGACCGGTCTTCATCGATGCCGAAACCTACGAACGCGACATCGTCTTCGACGTGCAAATGCCGTCGGCGGTGCTCGAGGTCAGGGCCTCGCGCAAGCGCCTGTACAGCCCGACGACGATGATATTCACCTTATGGATGGTCGGCACCTCGCTGCTTCTGGTTGCCGTCGCCACCATCTTCATGCGCAATCAGGTGCGCGCCGTCCGCCGCCTGGCCGCCGCCGCCGACGCCTTCGGCAAAGGCCGCGAAGTCCCCTATTTCAAGCCGGAAGGTGCCGCCGAGGTGCGTCAGGCGGCGGCGGCCTTCCGCATGATGCAGGAACGAATCCGTCGCCAGGTGGACCAGCGCACCGAAATGCTGGCCGGGGTGTCGCATGACCTGAAGACGCCGCTGACCCGCATGAAGCTGGAACTGGCGATGATGAAGGGGGACGGCATCGGCGACCTGCTGGGCGACGTCGCCGAGATGGAAGGCATGGTCGAGGGCTACCTGGCCTTCGCCCGCGGCGAGGCCGGCGAAAAGGTGGACTTTAACGATCTCAGCGAACTGATGCGGGAAGTCGCCGGCAAATGCCGTCGCGAAGGCCGGGAGATCGCGCTGACCTGCGAGGACCAGCTGGTCCTGCCGCTCAAGCCGCAGGCGATCAGCCGCTGCCTGGCCAATCTGATCGGCAATGCGGTACGCTATGCCGGCCAGGTCGTGGTACAGGCCGGACGGCAGGGCCATGCCGTCGAAGTGATCATCGACGACGACGGGCCGGGCATCCCCGAAGATAAGCGCAAAGAGGTGTTTCGGGCGTTTTACCGACTGGAGGGATCGCGCAACCCGAAAACCGGCGGCGTCGGGCTGGGGCTGACCATCGCCAGGGACGTGGTGCGCGGCCATGGCGGCGAGATCTTCCTGGAGGACAGTCCGCTCGGCGGTTTGCGGGTCAGGTTGCGCCTGCCGCTGTAGCCCAGTGGCACTGAGATTTGTGTTTCTCTCCAACAACAACCGCGATGACTCGCCCGGCCTATCGGGATATGTTGATCAGCTCAATCCAGCGCGGAACACAGCATGGCCTCTCCCGGCAAACCTCCATCACCCGTCGCCAAACGCGAAGACCCCGAGGCCGCCTCGCGGCGCGAAATCAGCCGGATGCTGAAAGGTCCGGTGGCGGAGCGGTTCAGCACCCTGGTGCCGCCGCTGGCGGCGCATGCCGAAGTCTATAAGACGGTGATGGAATCACCGGAACTGCTGGATGCCTGCTTCAAAATATTTCGCAGCCGCCGCGACGCCTTCGCCGACCTGCTGGTGGACGAACAGGACCAACCGGTCGAGGCCGACGACGTGCGCCTGAAATGCGGCCGTTCGGTGAATGAAATCATCGGCATGTGCGTCCGCACCGGCATGCGTAACTTCGCCGAGGCGCATTTCGGCGATTCCATTACCCCGGCCAAGGATGCCAAGCCGGCGAAGGCGCCGCCGAAAGCCCCCAGCAAAGGTCGTTTCAAACTGCTCAATGTCATCGGCCTGGGTGAACTGTTCAAACGCAACTACGGGACCGACCGGCCGGCCCCGGCGGGGATAAGCAATTCCGGTCGCTTTTACGCCTCCATCAAGGACGCCCTGGACTTCGAGTGGCAGGTCCGCTTCTTTCCGATTTATGTGCAGATCCCGGCGCATGTCTTCAACAAGCTGGGGGTCGGCATCACCCGCATGGATACCGAGACACGTCTCCAGCAACTGGCGCAGCTGGCGGTCAACGACATCTCCAAGGCCGAATCGGTGCTCAAGAACCCGCAGATGATCCAGGAGATGCTCGACAATAACGTCCTGGCCTCGTCAACCGTCAATGAATTGGGCTCCATTGGGTTTGCCAATATTCATGGCGCACTTGACCATCTGGACGCCAAAAAGAAATGGGACGTCCTTGCCAACAAAGATACGGCGCTCAGACTGCACGAGGACAAGCGGATCACCCAACAGGACATCGTCGCCCTGTCGGAATATCTAGACCGGCTGAATGAGTTTGCTCTCGACGCCATTTTTGATCTTCGGCTGAACCGCGATCAGATGCAGATGTTCCTCAAGACGGCCGAGGAAAATCTTGGCCCCAAACTGTTCATGGCGCTGTTCGGGCCGATCCAGACGGTGGTCCCCGACGACCATGAGGAACAGCAGAAACTGCGCCGCTATCAGAATTTCACCCAGTCCTCGTTGCGTGGTCTGGTCACCGCCGTCAAGCAGTTGGAAGACAATTTGCGTCGCAGCGGCGGCGAATCGGGGATCGCCGAATGCCTGGGAACCGTCTGCCGGTCCCGGCGCCCGGATCTCGAGGCGGAAATCAAGAAGCTGGCGCCCGTCTCCGTGGGGGCGTGACTGTAGGGCCCTATCCGGCCATAGGAGTGATGACCCCGCTCCAGATCCCCAGCAATTGGAGCAAGCCAAACAAAGTAATTGCCACAGCTCCCGCCAGGGCGGCGGCCTGGCGCAGGCGGTCGGCCAGGGCATGGCGGCCCCCGCCCAGAACGGCGAGCGACCGGTGCAGGCCGAAGGTGGCCAGACTGACCGCCGAAACGGTGACGGCAACCCCGAGCCCCATGGCGAAGGTGGCGAGGATGCCGACGGGATAGATTTCATTGGCCAGGGTGAACAGCAGAACCAGGATCGCCCCGGAGCAGGGACGCAGGCCCACGGCCGCGCCGGTGGCCAGCAACCTGGCCAGGTCGGACAGCGGCGGGGTCTGGTGCGCGCCATGGCCATGCCCCGGCTGATGGGCATGATCGCAGCAGGGGCGCGGCCGCAAAACACCCCAGGCCATCCACAGGCCAAGCAGGGTGATGACGCCGTAGCTGGCGGTTTCCAGATTAGCGGCATAAGCCAATAATTGGCCGCTGCCCAGGTCCAGGAGTACTGCCAATAGGCTCACCAGCAGCACCGCCGAGACGGCCTGGACCAGGGCGGCCATACCGCTCATGGCAAAGCCGTGCAGCAGACGGGCCCGTTGAGTCAGAAAATAGCTGCCGACGACGATCTTGCCATGTCCCGGCCCTGCCGCGTGAAAGACGCCGTAGAGAAAGGAAATAAAGACAATGGCCAGGGCCGGCTGCCAGGAGCCGCTGCGTTTGGCATCCTGAAGTTCACCGCGGAGTTCGGCATTGAGGCGGCTCTGCACCGCCAGGGCGCGCCCGAGAATGTCGGCAACCGGCGCCGGCAAAACCATTACCCGGGCTGATGACGGGGGTTGTGGCGTTAGCCCGGCGGCGGCTGGCGGCGCTTCCGGGTGTCCGAACAAGTCGGCCGCAGACGCAGGCAGGGCGCCGGTCAGCGATAAAACGAAGAGCAACAGAAAGCGCAAGAGGGGGCGCGACATCGTTAGCACTTGATCTCCATCGCCTTGGGGGTGACCGCACCGAAATAAAGAAGGTGGTCCTTGTCGTCGATGATGCGGGCAGCACAGCCCTGGGATCCGTCGCCCTCGACCTGTGGCGCCAGCCCCTTGGCCGGACCGACATCGACATAATAGCTATCGTCCCAGACACCGATCCGCAGCGGCCCGGCCCGCGGATCCTGCGGTGCCGCAAGTGGCAGGGTAAAGCTATAGGCAAGCCTGGCGCCGTCCATCCGCGCCTGGAAGGCGGTTACCTCCCTGGCCACGGCGATGGGTTTGCCGGCCGCCCAGACATGGGTGAAATAGGCGTAATTGGCCAGATTGGAAAAGGCCTGGGCGCGCAACTGGCCGATTTCACCCTCGGTCAGCGGCCGAATGGCCACCCTGGACATGCCCTTGGTTTTACGTATGTCCGACAGCGCGGTAACGGTGAAATCCTCGTCAAACCACCATTCCTCGCGCAAAGATGTCACCTTGCCCTGGCTGAAGATCGCGGTGACCACGGTATCCACCCAGACATGCGGATGCGCCTCGGCTTTCGGGCCGCTGGCCAGGGCCAGAGCGAGCCCAATCATAATTCGTGTTCCAGCCACCCGGAAGTCTCCTTCGCCGCCAGGAATATCTGGGAGCCAAGCGAAGGCTTTGCCAGATCTGTGCCGGCAAAGGCAAGACCGGTCGCGGGGAAAAGGTCAGTTCTTTTGCATCGCCGCCACCATGGCCGGCACATTGTGCTGGAACATTTTGACGTAGGTATCGGCGGGACCGCCGACTGCGGACAGGGAATCCGAATAGACGGTGCCACCTACCGCGGCGTCGGCTTCCTTGGCAAGCATCTCGATCAGGCGGGGGTCGGTCATGTTCTCAATGAACAGGGCCTTGATATGGTACTTCTTGATCTGGTTGATCAGTTTGCCCATTCCGGCCGCAGTCGGCTCGCTTTCGGTGCTGAGTCCGACGGGCGCAAGGAATGTGATGCCGTAAGCCTTTGCAAAATAGCCGAATGCGTCATGAGAGGTGATGATTTTGCGTTTCGCTGCTGGAACCAGGCCAATCTGCTGGCGGACCCAGCCATCCAGGTCTTTGAGTTCCCTGCGGTAGGATTCCGCTCGGGTCCGGTAACTGGCGGCATTGGCCGGATCGGCGGAAGCCAAAGCGTCGGCAATGTTATGAACGTAAACTTCACCATTGGCCAAATTCTGCCAGGCGTGAGGATCGATGACAGCCTTGGCTTCGCCGGCGCCGCCTTCCGGCTCTTTCATGCTTTGTGCGTCGATACCATTGCTGACCACGATGATCGGTGCCTTAGTCCCCGAGGCATTGATCAGTCGGTCCAGCCAGCCTTCCATGTGCAGGCCGTTGACCACCACCAGATTGGCGTTCGCAATCGCCTTAGCGTCTGTCGGCGCGGGCTGATAGGTATGCGCATCACCGCCCGGCGCCACGAGAGTGGTGACCTGCACGGCGTCACCGCCCACCTGCTTCACCATGTCCCCAAGGATGCTAAAGGTGGCCAACACCTTTAACGGTTCCGCGGCCTGGAGATTGCCGCCCCAAACGATGATGACGGCCGTAGCCGCAACCAGAGTTAAGGATTTCCAAGGCCGCGACATTTTTGCCCTCCTCTTACCGTCAGAAGGAACGACCCTGGCTCAGCTGACGCCGAACGGTCGTGTCGGAGCTTATGTTATGTTATAACATAACATTTTTCGAGCCCAAAAACCTGCTGCTCGGGTTGCCGTCCAGGCGGGGACGCAGAAACGCCGGCGCGGAGGCCGGCGCCACTGGGCGGGCTGCGATCCCACGGGATCGCAGCCCGCTCATAACACATTGATCAGTGCTTGGCTTTGCTGATCCCGTCCTTGATTTCGTCCAGCACTTGGGTGAAGCGCCTGTTCAACAGCTCGAATGCCTCGTTGTTGGACTTGGCGATGATTTCCGACAACTCGCGGGCATTGGCCAGGGCGCGCTCGAAAACATCCTTGGCCAACTCGGTCTGGCGGATGGCCTTGTCGTGGGGCGTGCTGGCCTCGACCATTTCCTTGGCGATGACGGCGCTTTCCTCGAGCGACTGGCGAATGATCTCCACCTGACGCTTGAACACCGCCTGCACACCCTCAAAAGCCAGCTTATTGGCCTGGGTCAGCGCCTCGATGTTCTTGCGCTGCGAAGCGACGACGCTCTCGACATCGATGCCTGGGACCTTGAGGTCGCCGACAAATTTGGTGATATCAAGATCAAGAATAGACGGTTCCGGCTGTTTAGCCATGACGAGGTCCTCCACCAAATGCTCGATACGGTTGTGAAGGCGCAGATTAGGAGGCTGTCATGGCCCGGTCAATAGTTTTGTTGCAGTGCAACAAAAGTTAAATGGCGGCATCCGCGGTCGTGCCGCGGCAAGGCAGGCCGCGGCACAAAACCACCGCCACGGTTTCGACCCGGCCAAGCGCGCGGTCGAGCGCCGCCATGGTGCGGTCCATGCCATCGCCGTCATCATCCAGCCAAACCCGCAATACCTTGAGATAAAGCCCGGCCAGCCCCTTGACCTTGATCCGCCCGCGGAGGCCGGAGCTGCTGACGCCGGCGGCTTCCAGCATCAGCGCGGCGCTGCCGAGGATCCTCTTCGCGCCGCCGGGCCACATCGCCGGATCCCTCGCCGTCCCGGACAGGATGGCCCGGATCGCCTGTCGATGCGGGCGCATCGCCTCGAACCGGCGCATGATCACTTCGAACAGGCGGTCGCGCAGGCTGGCCTCGGGGTCGGGCAGGTCGCCGGTCATCTGGGCGCTGTCGAGACCGTCGAGGAAGCGGACCAGGATGCCCCATTTGCTTTTGAATTCGCCATGCAGCTCGGCCAGGGACATGCCGCTCCGGCGCGCCACATCGGCCAGGGATATCCCCCGCCAGCCGCTTTCCGCCGCCAGCTCGAGAAGCGCCAGCACCGCCTTGTCGGCCTGCTGCGATGTGCTTTTTTTCGCCATGTCCCTCATCCGTCCGTCGGTTCGTCACTCTATATCTAGGTAAGACCGGCCTAACCCGCCAGCTCCCGCGAGCGTCGGGTGGCGGCGGCGATCGCGCGGCGCATCAAGGACGCCAGGCCGTCGTCGGCCATCAGCAACTCGAGGGCGGCGGCGGTGGTGCCGCCCGGGCTGGTGACATTGCGGCGCAGCTGATCCGGTGGCAGGCCCGACTGGCGCAGCAGTTCGGCCGCCCCCACCACCGTTGCCCGCGCCAGCTCGGCGGCCAGATCGTCCGGCAGGCCTGCGGCCGCCCCGGCCTCGGCCAGGGCCTCGACCAGCAGGAAGACATAGGCCGGTCCACTGCCCGACACGGCGGTGACCGGATCCAGCAGAGCCTCGTCGCCGACCCAGGCGATCTCGCCCACCGCCTCCAGCAGATCACCGCAGAACCGGCGTTGCGCCTCGGACACCCTTTGGTTCGCCGCCAGGACGGTCATGCCGCGGCGCACGGCGGCCGGGGTATTGGGCATCGCCCGCACCACCGCGGCCTGACCGCCCAACAGCCGGCCCAGGGTCTCGAGGGTCTTTCCGGCGGCGATGGACAGGAACACCGCCGCGCTGTAGCCGGCATAGGCCGGCGCCACCTTGTCCATGGCCTGCGGCTTGACCGCCAGCACCACCACGGCCGGATCGAACCCGCCCGGCAGCGATGACGCCTGATCGACAATGGCCACATGGGGACGGTGGCCGACTGCGGCATCCGGTTCGACGACCATGATGTCGAGAGGCGACAAACCGCGCTCGAGCCATCCGTCGAGCAGCGCCCCGCCCATTTTGCCGCAGCCGACGAGAAGAATCTGCCGGCGGCTCACGCTTCGCCGACGGTATCGAGGAGGGCCGCCGAAATGGCGTCGGCCGGCGTCTTGCCGCCCCATAGGACGAATTGGAAGGCCGGGTAGAAGCGCTCGCACTCACTGACGGCGATATCCACCAGATCCTCAATCTGCTCCATGCTGGCCCCCATCAGCCCCCGCAGCAGGATGGCATGGCGGAACATCGGCACGCCCTCTTCGGCCCACAGGCCGAAATGTCCAAGCCACAGCCGTTCATTGACCGAGGCCAGGAGTTCATGCAAATGGCTGCGCTTGCTGTTCTGCACCTTCATATCCATGGCGCAGGTAAAGTGAAGTGCGCCGATATCTTCACGCCAGGCGAAGTAAAGGCTGTAATCGCACCACCGGCCGGGAACCTCAACCGCCATCTCGTCGTCGTTGCGACGGTCGAAGGGCCAATCATTGGCGGAAACGAACTGTTCCACCAGATCGAGCGGATTGGCTGCCGCGTCTTCTTGCGTCGTCTGCGAAACCGGCATGCCCGTCAACTCCCTTGGCATGGCGTGGGTGGGATCGGGGATGATCCAAATATTTGGTATGCCCCGGCTCCCAGGACACAAAGGGTAGCCTATCGGGGGCAATTCCGCGACGCAAGAAATAATCGCGCTCTTATTCTGTTTTGCTGTGGATAATTGACAATAATACCTGCCGCCCAGGCCATTTGCTCAGGCCTTTCGACAGAAATATCCAGAACAAAAAGCGGGTTATTACGACTTTGGCGGCGACTTGCGCTTGCCCGCTCCGTCGCCCCGCAAGGCGGCAATCGCCTGCTCGGCCTCGGCCAGACGCAGCGCCAGCGCTTCCTGCTCATCGCGGGCTTTGGCGGCGAGTTCGCGCACCACCTCGAACTCTTCGCGGGTCACCAGGTTCATCGAGCTGACGAAGGTTTCGAATTGCTGACGGACCATCGCCTCGACCTCGGTCTTGAGGCCGGTCAGGGCATTCATCGCGCCGCTCGCCATGCGGGCGAAGTCATCGAAAATTCGGTTGTCGGTCTGCATGCCATCCTCGGTGCCGGAGCGTGAGCATGCATTATGCGGGGGCCATGGGTTTTACGCAATCGGTTCAGCCCCTGGGCGGTTCGGCCCTTGTTGCTGGTCCAAACCCGGCCTATAACGGAGGACAGCTGAAGCAGGGATCGACACCGATGTATGTTGTCACTGGCGGCGCCGGCTTCATCGGCTCCAATCTTCTGGCCGCCCTGGAGGAACGCGGGGTCGGCCCGCTGGTCGTCTGTGACCGGCTGCGCAGCAATGAAAAATGGCGCAATATTGGAAAACGCGAAATATCGGATGTCGTACATCCTGATCACATCTTTGATTTCCTTGAAGCCAACCGCCAAAGAATCAAGATGGTATTTCACATGGGCGCCATCTCGGCGACCACGGAAAGCAACGCCGACCTGATCGTCACCAATAATTTCAATCTGTCTCTGGCCCTGTTCGCCTGGTGCACCCACAACAACGTGCGCATCATCTACGCCTCCTCGGCGGCGACCTATGGCGACGGCAGCCACGGCTTCGACGACGACGTCAGTATCGAGGGGCTGGCCCGGTTGCAGCCGCTCAACGCCTATGGCTGGAGCAAGCATCTGTTCGACCGGCGCCTGGCCCGCAAGCTGGTGGACGCCAAACCCCTGCCGCCGCAATGGGTCGGGCTCAAATTCTTCAACGTCTATGGCCCCAACGAATACCACAAAGGCTCGCAACAGAGCGTCGTCGCCCAGATCTATCCGCATGCCGACTCCGGGGCCGCCGCCCATCTGTTCCGCTCCCATAACCCCAATTACCCGGATGGCGGGCAGAAGCGCGACTTCATCTGGGTCGGCGACGTGGTCGACGTCCTGTTGTGGTGCCTCGACAATCCCCAGGTGAACGGCCTGTTCAATCTGGGCAGCGGCACCGCCCGCACCTTCTACGATCTGGCGGCCGCCATCTATCATGCGGTCGGCCGCGAACCCCATGTCAAATACATCGACACACCGACCAGCATCCGCGAAAAATATCAATATTTCACCGAAGCGAACATGGCGCGTCTGCGTGCCGCCGGCTACGGCAAGCCGTTCACTGCGCTGGAGGCCGGCGTGACCGCCTATGTGAGCCGCTTCCTCGCCGGCAACGACCCCTATCGGTAGAGGACCATGATGGCCATGGTTTTTCCGGAGGTCGATCCGGTCGCCCTGCGCCTCGGGCCGCTGGCCATACGCTGGTATGCCCTGGCCTATATCGCCGGACTGGTCGGCGGCTGGCGCTATGTGCGGTGGTTATGCACCAGGCCCCCGCAGGCGCTGACTCCCCTGCAGGTGGATGATTTCCTGGTCTGGGCCACCCTGGGCACCGTGCTCGGCGGCCGACTGGGCTATGTTCTGTTCTACAAGCCGCTCTATTATCTGAGCAATCCGGCCGATATCCTGGCCGTCTGGCATGGCGGCATGTCTTTCCACGGCGGCGCGCTGGGGGTCTTCCTGGCCATCGTGCTGTTCGCCAGGCGCCACCATATCAACCTCCTGGCGATGGGCGACACCATCGCGCCTGCCGCCCCTATCGGCCTGTTTTTCGGCCGCATCGCCAATTTCATCAATGGCGAACTGTTCGGGCGCGCGGCGCCGGACGATCTGCCCTGGGCGATGATTTTTCCCGGCGGCGGACCGGTCGCCCGCCATCCCAGCCAGCTTTACGAGGCCGGGCTGGAGGGCCTGGTCCTGTTCGTCATCCTGTCGTTGGCCTGGCGCTGCGAGGGCCTGCGCCTGCGCTCCGGTTTTCTCGCCGGCACCTTCATGGTCGGCTACGGCTTCGCCCGCATCGCCGCTGAATTCTTCCGCCAGCCCGACGCCCATCTCGGCTTCCTGTGGGGCGGCGCGACCATGGGACAGCTGCTGTCGATTCCCTTTATCCTGGCCGGCGGGATCCTGATGCTGCGGGCCAGACGGTGACGGTGCCCCTGGAGGACCTGCTGCGCCGGCGCATCGCCGGCGAGGGCGGGATGGCGCTGTCCGACTTCATGGGCCTGTGCCTCGGCCATCCCGACTGGGGCTACTACATGACCAGGGACCCCCTGGGCATTGCCGGCGATTTCACCACGGCACCGGAAATCAGCCAGATGTTCGGGGAACTGATCGGCCTCTGGGCGGCCGTGGTCTGGCAGTCGATGGGGTCTCCCGACCGACTGATCCTGGCGGAACTGGGCCCCGGCCGCGGCACCCTGATGGCCGATTTCCTGCGGGCGGCGTCCTTGACCCCGGCCTTTCGCAGAGCCCTCGACATTTACCTGGTGGAAACCAGTCCGTCCCTGCGGCGCTGCCAGAAGGCGACACTGGCCGAAACCAGGGCCACCTGGCTGGACGACGTCAGGGACCTTCCCGACGGCCCTCTGCTGCTGGTCGCCAACGAGTTCTTCGACGCCCTGCCGATCGACCAGTATGTCCGTCGCGCCGACGGCTGGCACCGGCGCCTGGTGGTGCTGAGCAACAACGCCCTGGCCTTCGCCGATGGAGCGGGTGTCGACATCGCCGCCCCATCGGCCGAGATCGGCGACATTTTCGAAATCAACTGGCCGGCGCGCGCCATCGCCGCCTG
>DUZF01000091.1 GCA_013349665.1 Rhodospirillaceae bacterium
GGGCGTGAAGGCGTCGAAGATCAGTTCCTCGGTGAAGTCGGGGGCGGCGGCCAGGCCCAGCAGCCCCGCCACCCGGCGCGGCCGCGTCAGCGCCAGCAGCAGCGCCAGCCAGCCGCCCATGCTGGACCCCACCAGAACCTGCGGGCCGTCCGTCAGCACATCGATGACGGCGACGGCGTCGTCCAGCCACTGGCCGATGGTGCCGTCCTCGAACCGTCCCGAACTGGCGCCGTGGCCGCCGCAGTCGAAACGGACGAAGGCCTGGCCACGGTCGCGGCAGAACGCTTCGACGGCCAGCGCCTTGCCGCCGGTCATGTCGGATTTGAAGCCGTGCAGGAAGACGACGCCGGGGTTTTTTCCGGCCAGCCTGTTGTAGGCGATTGTGGAGCCGTCGCTGCGTGTTAATATCCCGCCGCCTTCGGCAGGTGGGTGCTTGTCGTTTGGTTCGGTCATCAGCCAGGGGTCCTCAAGGTTTTCATGCCGTCGACACCAAAAGCCGCATCGCTCGCCGCCGGCGACCGGCCTCCGGTGGTCCTGCAGGTCCTGCCGGCACTGCTCACCGGTGGCGTCGAGCGCGGCACCATCGACGTCGCCGGGGCCATCAAGGCCGCCGGCTGGACATCGCTGGTGGTATCCTCGGGCGGCCATATGGTCCGCGAGCTGGATCGCATGGGAGTGAACCATATTCCTCTGCCGGTGCACAGCAAGAACCCTCTGGTCATGCGCGCCAACATCTCCCGCCTGGAAGAGCTGATCCGCGACCATAATGTCGATATCGTCCATGCGCGGTCGCGGGCCCCGGCCTGGAGCGCCTTTTTCGCCGCCCAGCGCAGCGGCCGGCATTTCCTCACCACCTTTCACGGCACCTACAATCTGGGGCTGTTCGGCCTGAAGAACGCCTACAACGCCATCATGACCCGCGGCGAGCGGGTGATTGCCATCAGCCATTTCATCGCCGACCACATGCAGACCGTCTACGGCATCGATGCCGGGCGCATCCGGGTGATCCATCGCGGCATCGACCTGGAGAGGTTCGATCCGGCGCGGGTCAGTCCCGAACGGATCATCCAGCTGGCCCAGCGCTGGCGCCTGCCCGACGGCTATCCGGTGATCATGCTGCCCGGCCGGCTGACCCGATGGAAGGGGCAGACGGTGCTGATCGAGGCGCTGGCGCTGCTCGGCCGGCGCGACCTGCGCTGTCTGCTGGTGGGCGCCGACCAGGGCCGCACCGCCTATGCCCAGGAACTGAAAACCCTGGCCGCCGCTCGCGGCCTGGCCGAGGTGGTGCATATCGTCGGCGACTGCAACGACATGCCGGCGGCCTATATGTTGACCGATGTGGTGGTCTCGGCCTCCACCGACCCCGAGGCTTTCGGGCGGGTCATCGTCGAGGCGCAGGCCATGGGCCGCTCGGTGGTCGCCACCGACAACGGGGCCGGTCGCGAAAACGTCATGGATGGGCAGACCGGCCTGCTGGTGCCGCCGGGCGACGCCGGCGCCCTGGCGCTGGCCATCGACCGTGTGCTGGCCATCGCCGCCGAGGAACGGGCGGCGCGGGCGGCGCTGGCCATCGACTTCGTGCGCCGCAATTTCTCGCGCGAACTGATGTGCGAACGCACCCTCGGGGTTTACGCCGAGGTGCTGGGACTCGACCCGGCCAAGGCCGTCGCTCCTTGAGGCAGGTGCTGGTGATCAAGCTATCGGCCCTGGGTGATTTCATCCAGGCCTGCGGCCCCTTCGCCGCCATCCGCGAACATCACCGGCAGGACCGCGTCACCTTGCTGACCACCCGGCCTTTCGCCGCCCTGGCGGAGGCCAGCCCCTGGTTCGACGAGGTCTGGGTGGATACCCGTCCCAAGGCCTGGGACGTAGTCGGTGTGCTCAAATTACGCAAGCTGCTGCGGCGGCGGAAATTCGACATGGTCTACGACCTGCAGACCTCGGACCGCAGCTCCGGCTATTTCCATGTCATGGGCGGTCCGCCGTGGTCGGGAATCGCCGCCGGATGTTCGCATCCCCATGACAATCCCGGCCGCGACAGCATGCACAGTATCGAGCGCCAGGCCGAACAGCTGGCGATGGCGGGCATCCCCACGGTGCCGCCGGCCGACCTGTCCTGGCTGACCGCCGACCTTGCCGGCTTCGACCTGCCACAGCGGTTCGTGCTGATGATCCCCGGCGGCGCCCCGCACCGGCCGGGCAAGCGCTGGCCGGCCGAGCGCTTCGCCGCCCTGGCCCGGCGGCTGGCGGCGGACGGCATCGCCAGCCTGCTGCTGGGGACGGCGGCCGACGGTCCGGCGCTGGACGCCATCGCCGCCGCCTGTCCGGCGGCGCGCGCGCTGACCGACCGCACCGGCTTCGCCGAGATCGCCGCCCTGGCCCGCCGGGCGGTGGCGGCGGTGGGCAACGATACCGGCCCGATGCATCTCGTCACCGCCGTCGGCTGCCCGGCGGTGGTGCTGTTTTCCGCCGCCTCGGATCCCGACCTCTGCGCCCCGCGCGGGCGGGTGACGCTGCTCCGTCGCGACGACCTCGCCCAGCTCGGCGAGGACGAGGTCGAGGCGGCGCTTAGGCGCCTGGCTTGACAGGCAGGAGAATCCGCTTAATGTCCTCGGCTCCTCAGGAAACGGTACGGTTTTTACGCCCATGATCGCCATCACCCTGCCCGACGGCAGCCAGCGCCAGTATGATCGACCGGTCTCCGGCGCCGAAATCGCCCGCGACATCGGTCCCGGCCTCGCCAAATCGGCGCTGGCGGTGCGCGTTGACGGGGTGATGAAGGATCTGGCGACGGTGATCGCCGCCGATGCCCAGGTGGCCATCGTCACCCGCAAGGATCCCGACGCCCTGGCCCTGCTGCGCCATGACGCCGCCCATGTGATGGCCGAGGCAGTCAAGGAGCTCTATCCCGAGACCCAGGTGACCATCGGACCGGCCATCGAAAACGGTTTCTATTACGACTTCTCCCGCCCGGTGCCGTTCACCCCCGACGACCTGGCGCTGATCGAAGCCCGCATGCAGGCTATCGTCGCCCGCGACGAGCCGATCCTCCGCGAGGAGATGGAGCGCGGCGCGGCGGTTCGCTTCTTCGAGGACATGGGCGAGGCCTACAAGGCGGAAATCATCGCCTCGATCCCCGACGGCCAGGCCATCGGCCTATATCGCCAGGGCGCCTTCATCGATCTCTGCCGGGGGCCGCATCTGCCGTCGACCGGCAAACTGGGCAAGGCCTTCAAGCTGATGAAGGTGGCCGGCGCCTATTGGCGCGGCGATTCCAGGAATGAGATGCTGCAGCGCATCTACGGCACCGCCTGGTTCGACGAGCAGGAGCTGAAGGCCCATCTGACCATGCTGGAGGAGGCCGAGAAGCGCGACCATCGGCGCCTGGGGCGCGAGATGGAACTGTTCCACCAGCAGGACGAAGCGGTTGGGTCGGTGTTCTGGCATCCCAAGGGATGGACCTTGTGGCGCACGGTCGAGGCCTATATTCGCCGCCGGCTGGAAGCCACCGGCTATGTCGAGGTGAAGACACCGCAACTGGTCGACCGGTCGTTGTGGGAGGCCTCGGGTCACTGGGAAAAGTTCGGCGCCAACATGTTCACCGTTCTCACCCAGGATGAGCGGATGCTGGCGGTCAAGCCGATGAACTGTCCCTGCCATGTGCAGATCTTCCGCGTCGGCATCAAAAGCTACCGTGACCTGCCGCTGCGCATGGCGGAGTTCGGCTCCTGCCACCGCTATGAACCGTCAGGGGCGATGCACGGCATCATGCGGGTGCGCGCCTTCACCCAGGACGACGCCCATATCTTCTGCACCGAGGACCAGATCACCTCGGAGACCGTCGCCTTCTGCGAACTGCTGAAAGCCATCTACGGCGATTTCGGTTTCGAAGACGTGCGGGTCAAGTTCTCCGACCGGCCGGCCATCCGTGCCGGTGCCGACGAGACCTGGGACAGGGCCGAGGCCGCCCTGCTGGAAGCGTCGGCGGCGGCCGGTCTCGAGACCACCCTCAATCCCGGCGAAGGCGCGTTCTACGGCCCCAAGCTGGAATTCGTGCTGCGCGATGCCATCGGCCGCGACTGGCAATGCGGCACATTGCAGGTGGATTTCGTGCTGCCCGAGCGCCTGGATGCCTCCTATATCGCCGAGGACGGCCAGAAACGCCGTCCGGTGATGCTGCACCGGGCCGTGCTGGGGTCGTTCGAGCGCTTCCTCGGCATTCTCATCGAACACCATGCCGGACGCTTTCCGATGTGGCTGGCTCCCGTTCAGGTGGTGGTGGCGACCATCACCAACGATGCCGACGACTACGCCCGGACGGTGCTGGCCAGCCTCAAGGCGGTCGGATTGCGGGCCGAGATCGATCTGCGCAACGAGAAAATCAACTTCAAGGTCCGCGAGCATTCCCTGGCCAAAGTGCCGGTGATGCTGGTCGTCGGTCGACGCGAAGGGGAAACCGGCAGCGTCGCCTTACGCCGTCTGGGCGGGGCAGCCCAAGAAATTCTTGCGCTCGGGGACGCGGTGGCTAAACTGGTGAGCGAGGCGGCTGTTCCGGGCGCCTGAAACCGGGCGCGTGGGCCTGAAGGGGGACCGCGCCTGATCTTTGTGAAACGAACAGTGGAGGAATTTCATAGTCAAGCCACCCGTTGCGGCGCCTAAGGACCAGGAAGGTCCCCGCGTCAATTCCGAAATCGATTCCCGGACCATCAGGCTGATCGACGCCGATGGGGAAATGGTCGGGGTCGTCTCTCTCCGCGAAGGGCTCGCCATGGCAGTGGAAGTCGGCCTCGATCTTGTCGAGGTGTCTCCCAATGCCGATCCGCCCGTTTGTAAAATTCTCGACTACGGAAAATACAAGTACGAAGTCCAGAAAAAGAAGAACGAGGCGCGGAAGAAGCAGAAGATCATCGAGGTCAAGGAAATCAAGCTTCGTCCCAATATCGACGACAACGATTACGGGGTGAAGATGCGTGCCATGCGCAAATTCCTGGAGGAAGGCGACAAGGTAAAGGTGACCTTGCGATTCCGCGGCCGCGAAATGGCCCACCAGGATCTCGGCGCCAAGGTGCTTGACCGTGTGCGCGAGGAATTGGACGACCTGGCCAAGGTCGAACAGTTTCCCAAGCTGGAAGGCCGCCAGATGGTTATGGTGATGGCGCCGCGCTGAGCGGCGCCACCGCGGTCGGCCACAGGTCCAGCCATTCCGGCATTCGCCGGCCTCAAGACGGCTTGCATTGCATCGGGACGGGGGTTATAAACCCGGCTTCCATCGACCGGACGGGGCGGAATACAGGGCATGCCTCGTCGGTCATGAATCGCTCATTCTATTTTTGCAAGGAAGCGAAAATGCCCAAGATGAAGACCAAGAGCTCCGCCAAAAAGCGGTTCAAGCTCACCGGTAAAGGCAGGGTACGCGCCAATGTCGCCTTCAAGCGCCATTGTCTGACCGCCAAGACCTCGAAGATGAAACGTCAGGCTCGCGGCACGTTCATGGTCGCTGATGTCGATCAGCCCGCGATCAAGAAGTTTTATCTGCCTTACGGGAGCAACTAAGCCATGGCGCGTGTAAAACGGGGCGTCACGACGCACGCCCGGCATCGTAAAATCCTCAAGCTGGCCAAGGGCTATCGCGGCCGCTCGAGCACCAATTTCCGCATCGCCATCGAGCGGGTCGAGAAGGCGCTGACCTACGCCTATCGCGACCGCCGCGTCCGCAAGCGCAATTTCCGCGCCCTGTGGATCCAGCGCATCAACGCCGGTGCCCGTCAGAACGGCCTCACCTACAGCCGTCTGATCAATGGCCTGAAGAGGGCCGGCATCGAACTCGATCGCAAGGTGCTCTCCGATATCGCCATTCGCGAGCCGGAGGCCTTCAAGTCGTTGGTGGCCCAGGCCGCCCAGGCACTCAAAGCGGCCTGAGGCCAAACAGCTCCGATGTCGATTGCCGATCTGGACCGGATTCGCGCGCAAGCGGTGGAGGCCATCGCCGCCTCCGCCGACCTTGAGGCTTTGGAGCAGCAGCGGGTTTCCCTGCTGGGCAAGAAGGGCTCTGTCACCGCCCTGATGAAAGAGCTGGGCGGCATGGGGCCGGACGAGCGCCGCGCCGCCGGTCAGGCGCTCAACGTCCTCAAGGACGCCGTTGCCGCCGCCCTGGATGCCCGCAAGGCGGTGCTCGACGCCGTTGCCCTGGACGAGCGTCTGGCCCGCGAGCGTGTCGACGTCACCCTGACGGTCCGTCCCGAACAGCTGGGGCGCATCCATCCCATCAGCCAGACCATCGACGAGGTGGTGGCGATCTTCGGCCAGATGGGCTTCGCTGTCGCCGAGGGACCGGATATCGAAGACGATTTCCATAACTTCACGGCGCTGAATTTCCCACCCGGCCATCCGGCGCGGCTGATGCACGATACCTTCTTCCTGCCGGAAAAGCCGGACGGCTCGCGTCTGCTGCTGCGCACCCACACCTCGCCGGTGCAGGTGCGGACCATGCTCAAGCAGAAGCCGCCGATCCGGGTCATCATCCCAGGGCGCACCTATCGCTGCGATTCCGACATGACCCATACGCCGATGTTCCATCAGGTCGAGGGGCTGGTCATCGACCACAGCACCAACATGGCGCATCTCAAGGGCTGCCTGATCGAATTCGTCAAAACCTATTTCGAGGTGGACGAAGTGCCGGTGCGCTTCCGTCCCTCGTTCTTTCCGTTCACCGAACCCTCGGCCGAGGTGGATATCGGCTGTTCGCGGGCCGGTGGCGAACTGAAGATCGGCGCCGGCGCCGATTGGCTGGAAATTCTCGGTTGCGGCATGGTGCATCCCAATGTCTTGCGTAACTGCGGCATCGATCCGAGTGAATATCAGGGCTTTGCCTTCGGCATGGGCATCGAACGCATCGCCATGCTGAAATACGGCATTCCCGATCTGCGCACCTTCTTCGAATCCGACCTGCGCTGGCTGCGTCATTACGGCTTCGTGCCGCTGGATGTGCCGACCCTGACCGGGGGGCTGGCCCGGTGAAGTTCACCCTGTCCTGGCTGAAGCGCCATCTCGATACCCAGGCGACCCCCGAGCAGATCGCCCATCGTCTGACCATGCTGGGCCTGGAAGTGGAATCGCTCAAGGATCCCGCCGCCGGCCTCACCGGCTTCATCGTCGGCCATGTGCTGGAAGCGGCGCCCCATCCCAATGCCGACCGCCTGCGCCTGTGCAAGGTGGCCACCGGCCAGGGCAGCCTGGAAGTGGTCTGCGGGGCGCCCAATGCCCGGGCCGGCCTCAAGGTGGCGCTGGCCATCCCGGGGGTGGTGATACCCTCCACCGGCGAGGTGTTGAAGGCCGGCAGCGTGCGCGGCGTGATGTCGCAGGGGATGATGTGCTCGTCCCGCGAACTGCTGCTGGGCGACGACCATGCCGGCATCATCGAACTGCCGGCGTCGGCGCCGGTGGGGGCGCCGCTGGCCTCGGTGCTGCAACTCGATCCGCTGTTCGACGTCGCCATCACCCCCAATCGCGCCGATTGCCTGGGGGTGCGCGGCATCGCCCGCGATCTGGCGGCGGCCGGCGTCGGACGGCTGAAGCCGCTGGTCATCGAACCGGTGAAAGGCAGCTTCAAGAGCCCGATAGGCGTATCGCTCGATTTCCCGGCCGGCGCCGAAAGCGCCTGTCCGCTGTTCGTCGGCCGCACCATCCGCGGCGTCAGGAACGGCGAAAGCCCGCAATGGCTGAAGGACTGGCTGACCGGCATCGGCCTGAGGCCGATTTCCGCCCTGGTCGACATCACCAATTACATCACCATGGATTGCGCCCGGCCGCTGCATGTCTTCGACCTGCGCCGGGTGTCGGGCAATATCCGGGCCCGCCTGGGACGGTCCGGCGAGACGCTGGCCGCCCTCAACGGCAAGACCTACGAGCTTGACGAGACGATGACGGTGATCGCCGACGACGCCCGGCCGCTGGCCCTGGCCGGGGTGATCGGCGGCGAGGCCAGCGGCGTCGGGGCGGACACCACCGACCTGTTCCTGGAAGTGGCCCTGTTCGATCCGCAGCGCATCGCCGCCACCGGCCGCAATCTGGCCGCCGAGTCGGATGCCCGCTACCGTTTCGAGCGCGGGGTCGACCCGGCCTTCGTGCTGCCGGCGGCGGAGCTGGCCAGCCGCATGATCATCGAACTGTGCGGCGGCGAGGCGTCGCAGATCGTCCAGGCGGGAACGGTACCGGACCAGCGGACCAGGCTGACCTTCCACCCGGGGCGGGTGGCCAGGATCGGCGGCATCGAGGTGGCGGAGCCGAAAATGTGCCAGATCCTCGAGGGCCTGGGCTGCGAGGTGGACAGCGCCGCGGCGCCATGGGCGGTGACCACCCCCAGCTGGCGGGCCGATCTCACGGCCGAGCATGATCTGGTGGAAGAGGTTATCCGCGTCTACGGCTATGACGAAATTCCGACCCTGTCGATGCCGCGGCCCGATGTCGTGCGCCCGGTGCTGACGTCGTCGCAACGGCGGTCTTCCTGGGTGCGCCGCGGCCTGGCGTCGCGCGGCATGGTGGAGACCGTGACCTGGTCCTTCCTGCCGTCGGCGCGCGCCGCCCTGTTCGGCGGCGGCAAGCCGGAACTGGTGCTGTCCAATCCGATTTCCAGCGATCTCGACGCCATGCGTCCGTCCCTGCTGCCCAATCTGCTGGTGGCCGCCGGCCACAATGCCGATCGCGGTCTGCGCGACGTCGCTCTGTTCGAACTGGGGCCGCAATTCGACGGCGACCGGCCGGAAGACCAGACGGCGGTGGCGGCGGGTCTGCGGGCCGGGCGCCATGCCGAACGCCATTGGGGCGAGCCGGCGCGGGCGGTGGACCTGTTCGACGCCAAGGCCGACGCCCTGGCGGCGGTGGCCGCCGCCGGCGGCCCGGCCGACAGCCTGGTGGTCTATGCCGAATCGGCGCCCTGGTACCATCCCGGCCGTTCCGGCTGCCTGAAGCTGGGGTCCAAGCTGGTGGCGCGGTTCGGCGAAATCCATCCGGCGGTGCTGACCGCGCTGGACGTCAAGGGTCCGGCGGTGGGGTTCGAGCTGTTCCTCGATGCGCTGCCGCTGCCCAGGGCCAAGGCGACCAAGGCCAAGACCTTGCTGAAACTGTCGCCGTTCCAACCGATCGAGCGCGACTTCGCTTTTGTCCTCGACCGCGACATTCCCGCCGAGACGGTGGTCAAGGCGGCGCGCGGCGCCGACAAGATACTGATCAGCGAGGTCGCGGTGTTCGACCGCTACGAGGGCCCGCATGTCGGCGAGGGCAAGAAGAGCCTCGCCATCCAGGTGACCCTGCAGCCGGTCGACCGCACACCCACCGATGCCGACATCGAGGCGGTGGCCGCCAAGGTGGTGGCCGCCGTGGTCAAGGCGACGGGTGGGGCTCTGCGGGCCTGATACTGCGCTTGTAGTCCCTGGCGGCGTGAGACACCAGTTCCAGCAATTCGGCGGTCCACAGGTCGTGTCGCGGCCAGTCGCTGGGTGGCGGTGTTTCCACTGGCGGTGCCGGTTCGGCCAGTTGCGGCATGGGTCCCTCCCTCCGGGTCTGCCCGGGAGATGGGGCCGACCGGGTCGGGCGGCAAGCCGCCGCCATTGCCAAGGCCGTCGCTTGTGGCCTATGTTCCGCCGGAAATCAAAGCTGTAGGTTCGATGACCGATCTCAAGACCATCCGAAATTTTGCCATCATCGCCCATATTGATCACGGCAAATCGACGCTTGCCGATCGCCTGATCCAGAAATGCGGCGGCATCGAGGACCGCGAGATGCGCGATCAGATCCTCGATTCGATGGATATCGAGCGGGAACGCGGCATCACCATCAAGGCGCAGACGGTGCGGCTGGCCTATAAGGCCAAGGACGGCCAGACCTATGAGCTGAACCTGATGGACACGCCCGGTCATGTCGACTTCGCCTATGAGGTCAGCCGCTCGCTGGCCGCCTGCGAAGGCTCGCTGCTGGTGGTCGACGCCAGCCAGGGGGTCGAGGCGCAGACCCTGGCCAATGTCTATCAGGCGATCGAAAACAATCACGAGATCGTTCCGGTGCTGAACAAGATCGACCTGCCGGCCGCCGAGCCGGAGCGGGTCAAGCAGCAGATCGAGGACGTCATCGGCCTGGACACCAGCGGCGCGGTGATGATTTCGGCGAAGACCGGGCTGGGCATCGACGAGGTGCTGGAAGCCCTGGTGACGCGCCTGCCGCCGCCGGTGGGCGACGCCGAACTGCCGCTGCAGGCGCTGCTGGTGGACAGCTGGTACGACAGCTATCTCGGCGTCATCATCCTGGTCCGGGTCAAGAACGGCATCCTGCGGCGCGGCCAGAAGATCCGCATGATGGCCACCCAGGCCAATTACCAGGTGGACGCGGTCGGCTATTTCACCCCCAAGATGGTCACCGTCGAGGCGCTCTATCCCGGCGAGATCGGCTTCATGCAGGCCAGCATCAAGGCGGTGGCGGACTGCCAGGTGGGCGACACCATCACCGACGAGCGGCGTCCCGCCGCCGTCCCGCTGCCCGGTTTCAAGCCCAATGTGCCGGTAGTCTTCTGCGGCCTGTTTCCGGTCGACGCCGCCGAATTTGAGCAACTGCGCGACAGCCTGTCCAAGCTCCGGCTCAACGACGCCAGTTTCGAATATGAGGCCGAGACCTCCGCCGCCCTTGGTTTCGGCTTCCGTTGCGGCTTCCTCGGCCTGCTGCATCTGGAAATCATCCAGGAACGGCTCGAACGCGAGTTCAACCTGGACCTGATCGCCACCGCGCCGTCGGTGGTCTACCGCATCCATATGACCAGCGGCGAGCTGGTGACCCTGCACAACCCCGCCGACATGCCGGATGTGACGAAAATCGACCATATCGAGGAACCGTGGATCAAGGCGACGATCATGGTTCCCGACGAGTATCTGGGGCCGATTCTCGGCCTGTGCACCGAGCGCCGCGGCCAGCAGCTGGATCTGACCTATGCCGGCAGCCGGGCCATGGTGGTCTATCGCCTGCCGCTCAACGAAATCGTTTTCGATTTCTACGACCGGCTGAAATCCATCAGCCGCGGTTATGCCAGCTTTGACTACGAGATGTCCGATTATCAGGACAGCGACCTGGTCAAGGTAACGATCATGGTCAATGGCGAACCGGTTGATGCCCTGGCCTTCATCGTTCATCGCGGCCAGGCCGAGGCCCGCGGACGGTCCATCTGTTCGCGGCTCAAGGACCTGATTCCCCGCCAGATGTTCCAGATCGCCATCCAGGCGGCGATCGGCGGCCGCATCGTCGCCCGCGAAACCCTGTCGGCGCTGCGCAAGGACGTGCTGGCCAAATGCTATGGCGGCGACGTTTCGCGTAAGAGAAAATTGCTCGACAAGCAAAAAGAGGGAAAGAAGCGCATGCGGCAATTCGGCAAGGTCGAAATACCGCAGTCAGCCTTTCTCGCCGCCCTGAAGATGGGTGACGGTTAGACCATCCTGCGGCAATGGCGCAGGATGGGATTGCGCCCGTTGAGGGCGCGGCCTAGCAGGCGGAGCCTGCGCAGCCAGCTTCGCTGGCATACATAACGAACTGTGCGCAAAGCG
>DUZF01000092.1 GCA_013349665.1 Rhodospirillaceae bacterium
TATCCCGGCCTGCAGGTGATCTGCGGGGTTGCCCGGGCCGACGATCCAGCGGCGGCGGCGGTGGGCGAGCTGGCGGCGGCGCTGCCGGAGGCCGACCTGACCCTGGTGGTCGACGACCGCCGCCATGGCTGCAATCTCAAGGTCGGCAATCTGCTCAATATGGTTGAGCGGCTCCGCCATCCGCTGGTGGTGATCGCCGACAGCGACGTTCACGCCTATCCCGGCTATCTCGACGACCTGGCGGCGGGGCTGGCGGCGCCGGGGACCGGCCTGGTCACCAGCCTCTATATCGGCCGCCCCACCGCCACCCTGTGGAGCCGCCTGGGCGCCCTGGCCATCAATCACGGTTTCCTGCCCTCGGCCCTGGTGGCCCGGGCGCTGGGCCGGCGCGACGGCTGTTTCGGCGCCACCATGGCCTTGCCGCGCGAGGTGCTGGACGCCATCGGCGGCCTGGCGCCGCTGGCCGATATCCTGGCCGACGACTGGGCGCTGGGGGCGGCGGTGCGCCGCGCCGGGTACGGCATCGCATTGGCCGCCCGGCCGGTGGACCTGACGGTCGACGAGCCGGACCTGCGCAGTCTGCTGGCCCACGAGATTCGCTGGGGCAGAACCATTGCGGCAGTGGACCGCCCTTCCTATATCGCCTCGGTAATAACCCAACCGGTGGCCGTGGCGGCGCTGGCGGCGGCGGTCGGCGGCGCCCCCTGGCTGGGTCTGCTGGCCGCGGCGGCGGTGGTGCGCTGGTGGGCGGTGCGTAGCGAGGAGGCGGCCCTGGGGCTGGCGAAGGCGCCGGCGGCATTGCTGGTCCTGCGGGAAGTCCTGAATTTTCTTGTATTCGTTGCAGCCTGCAGCGGTCGTTCTGTATGGTGGCGCGGAAAACGCTTCCGCGTAAGGCCGGACGGCACGCTGGAACACTTGGAAGGCATTTCGGCATGATGAAGACCCTGTTTCTCAATCCCCCGTCCTATGAAGGCTTCGATGGCGGCGCCGGTTCGCGCTATCAGGCCAAGCGTGAGGTGCGGTCCTTCTGGTATCCCACCTGGCTGGCCCAGGTGGCGGCGCTGATCCCCGAAAGCAAACTGATCGACGCCCCGGCCCGCGGCCTGTCGCTGGACGACATCCTGCCCCGGGCCAAGGACTTCGAGCTGGCGGTGTTGTATGTCAGCGCTCCCACCTTCATCTCCGACGTCCAGGTGGCGGAAGCGCTGAAAAAGGCCAATCCCAAGCTGATGATCGGGCTGGTCGGCGCCCATGTGGCGACGTTGCCGGAACCGTCGCTGGCGGCGTCGACCATGGTCGATTTCGTCGCCCGCCACGAATTCGACTTCACCATCAAGGAAATCGCCGAGGGGCGGCCCTTCGCCGAGGTGGACGGCATCACCTGGCGGCGCGACGGGCAGATCGTCCACAACCGCGACCGTGACCTGATCCATGACATGGACAGCCTGCCGATGGTGGCGCCGGTCTATCATCGCGACCTGGTGGTCGAGGATTATTTCATCGGCTATCTCAAATACCCCTATATGTCGATGTACAGCGGCCGCGGTTGCCGCTCGAAATGCAGCTTCTGCCTATGGCCGCAGACCATTGGCGGCAATGTCTACCGGACCCGCAGCGCCGCCAAGGTGATCGAGGAACTGGCGCTGATGCAGAAGACCTTCCCGCAGGTGCAGGAGTTTTTCTTCGACGACGACACCTTCACCGACGATCATCCGCGGGCCGAGGAAATCGCCCGCGGCCTGGGCAAACTGGGCATCACCTGGTCCTGCAACGCCAAGCCCAACGTGCCCTACGAGACGCTGAAGGTGCTCAAGGAAAACGGATTGCGCCTGCTGCTGGTGGGCTATGAATCCGGGGTCCAGGACATCCTCAACAACATCAAGAAGGGGACCCGGCTGGACAAGATCCGCCAGTTCAACGCCGACTGCCACAAGCTCGGTATCGCCATCCACGGCACCTTCATCGTCGGCTTGCCCGGCGAAACCCGCGAGACCATCCAGCAGACCATCGCCTTCGCCAAGGAAATCAATCCGCATACCATCCAGGTGTCGCTGGCCGCGCCCTATCCGGGCACCGCGCTGTATAAGCAGGCGACCGAGAACGGCTGGCTCAAGGCGGGCAACCTGATCCAGGACAACGGTCTGCAGATCGCCGCTTTGTCCTATCCGCATCTGTCGTCGGAGGAAATCTTCCAGTCCCTGGCCGAGTTCTACAAGGCCTTCTATTTCCGGCCGAAGAAGATCGCCGAGATTACCTTTGAAATGCTGAAAAGCTGGGACATGACCAAGCGCCGTCTGCGCGAAGGGGTGGAGTTCTTCCACTTCCTGCGCACCCGCCATGATGGCTGCGAGGCGGCTTAGTCTCAATAAAAGCCGTCACCGCGAGGCACCGAAAGGTGCCGCGGCGGTCCAGCATTGTTCATCCTGAATGTGCCTGAGACTTGGTGAGGGCTGAAGGTAACACGGACGACAGGGGACTCCGCTTCGCGGCCATGGGACGGTTCGGACAGGAAAATTCGCCGCCGCAGGCGGCAAGGATAATTTTCCTTTCGTCCGTGCGGCTGCGCAGTGGCGTCCTGTTCGTCCGTGTCATGTGCAATCGGCGGTGCGCCATGACCTGGCCAAGCTCTTTCGTTACCTGTCCGCCCAGCGGTCCCATTACGGGACCAATGTGCTTGATCCCGTAATGGGACCGTGCTAGCGTCTGCCCATGAGGATCATTTCGGTTGGCACGCTTAAAGCGTTTTGGGAGAAGTCGGGCCACCGGGAAGCGGAACAGCCCCTAAAGACCTGGGTGAAGGTGGTCAAGGGAGCGCAATGGACGGATCCATCATCGATAAAACAGACATTCAATGCTGCCGATATTCTGAAGGGTGGCAGGGTCGTATTCGATATCGGCGGTAACAAATATCGTTTGGTGGTTTGGATCAATTACGCATACGCCACGGTTTATGTCCGGTTTGTCGGAACCCATAAGCAGTACGATGGAATTAAGGCGGATGAGGTGTGAATGATGAGCATCAATCGACCGATCAGGACTGACGCGGAGCATGCCGCCGCATTGAGGGAGATCGAAGCCCTGATGGACGCCAAGGCAGGATCGTCGGACGGAGATCAACTGGATCTACTGGCAACCTTGGTCGAGGTTTATGAATCCACAAGATGGCCGATTGCCGCACCGGATCCCATCGAGGCAATCCGTTTCATGATGGAACAAAAGGGGCTAACCCGTAAGGATCTTGAGCCGGCCATTGGGGCTCGCAACCGGGTCGCCGAGATTCTCAATCGCAGACGCCCGTTGACCTTGCCGATGATCCGCGCCCTGAGCGTCCTCTTGGACCTGCCGGCAGATATCCTTGTGCAAAGCTATCCGACTCGGACCGCGGCGTAGTCTCTATAAGTCCTTGGGTCCAGCATTGTTCATCCGTGTCATGCGCAATCGGCGGTGCGCCATGACCTGGCCAAGCTCTTTCGTTACCTCTCCGCACAGCGATTAGGGCGGCAGTATCAGGCCTTGTGACCCAGGCTCCGCCCTTCGGCGACATGCCAGGCCAGCAGGGCCGGGACGCCGACCAGCAGCTCGCGGCTGCGCTTGAGCAGCGATACCGCCAGCGCCACCTCTGGTGACAGCCCGAGGGCGGCGCCCACCAGCACATAGCCGCCCTCCTGGATGCCCAGGGCCCCGGGGATGACGAAGGCGGCGCTGCGGATGGCGAAGATGATGCTTTCCAGGGCCAGCACATCGACCAGGGCCAGGGGATGACCGAGCATGGCCAGCGCCACGAAGGCTTCGCCGGTGCTCACCAGCCAGGCCAGCAGATGCAGCCCGACGGCGGCGAGGACCCGCCGACGGTTGCGGTAGATCCCGGTCACGGTTGCCTGCACCCCGGCCTCCTGGTCGGGGGTCTTCCACAGCCGGGGCATCAGCCTGGACGGCAGGGTTTCCAGAAACCCCATGACCTTGGCGTGTTGCACGATGAAAAACACCGCCAGCACCGGAACGCTGGCCGCCAGGCCGATCAGTCCCCAGTGCAGCACCTCGGCGTCGGGGTGGCGCCACAGCCAGAGCCCGACCCCCACCAGGCTGAAAATGAACTGGGCCACCACTTCACAGCTGACATCGACCACCGTCAGGGCGCCGGCTACCGCCGGGCGCAGACCGCCGGAGGTGAGCAGGCGGGCCCCCGCCACCTCACCCGACAATGGCAAAAAGGCGGCGATCTCGCTGACCCCTTCGCGCACCCAGCGGCCGAGAACGAACCGTCCCAGCCGTTGTCCCGGCAGCAGCAGGCCCCAGGCCAGGCCGCACAGCGCCATGGAGACGGCATGCACGGCGGCGACGGCGGCGACCCCCGGCCAGCCGGCGATCCCGACGGTCCCGGTGACATCGCCGAGGCCGCCGCGCAAATACCAGGCGATGGCCAGCACCAGGGCGATGGTCGCCAGGCGAAGGACGGCGGCCGTCGACAGTCTCATGGCTTGGTCCGCCCGAGGACGGAAAACAGCGCCGGCAGGACGACGAAGGTGGTGCAGACCGACAGGCCCAGCGACAAAAACAGCAGCAGTCCCATCGAGGCGGTGCCGACATGGGGCGAAACCGCAAGGCTGCCGAAGGCCGAACCGGTGGTCAGGGCGCTGAACAGGACCGCCCGTGCCGTCGACGATTGCAGATGTCCGGTGACGCCATGGCGCCAGTTGACGACAAAATAGATGTTGAAGGCGACGCCGATGCCCAGCAGCAGCGGCAGGGCGATGATATTGGCGAAATTGATCGCCAGCCCGAAGACCGTACAGCCGATCACCGTGTACAGCGCTCCCATGATCAGCGGCAGGATCACCAGCAAGGTATCCAGCAGGCGACGCAACATGATCAGCAGCAGCAGGGTGATGGCGGCCAGAGCGCCGATGGCGGCACGCGAGAAGGCATGGATCACCACATTGCCCGATTGCTGAATATTGACCGGCATGCCGGTGGCATGGGGGGCGATGCCCCGCACCGCCTTGACGAAATGCACCAGGGCGGCATGATCCTGCATGTCGCCCTTGGGCACCGCCTGCAGGCGTGCCTTGCCGTCGGCGGCGACCCAGCCGCTGACCAGGTCGGCGGGCAGGGTTTCCCGGCTGACCGGAGCGGCTTCGAGCATCCGCATCAGCTGCGCGATCTGACCGGGCAGGCCCGTCACCATGGCGTCCTGCAGGGCTCCGGCCGCCGCCGGACCGGCCGCCGCCACTTTGCGCAGGCCAGCTGCGGCGGTTGCCGCCACGGGCGATTGCCCGGCCACCAGGTCGAGCTTGTCGGCCGTCTGGCGCAAGGCCGCCAGCAAGTCTTCGGGCGACGGTGGCGGCCGGCGCTCGGGCGATTTGACACTGGGGCCGAGCAGATTGGCCAGATCCCTGAGGATGGCGATTTTCTCGTCCTGGTCGGCGGGGACGAAGCTGCCAAGAGACAAGGACCGGCGCACCTCCGGCAAGGCTTCCAGGCGTTCGCCCATCTTCTCGGCCGCCTTTTCCGACGGCTCGAGGATCTGGATGGCATAGCTGGTGTCGTCGGGATCGCGCGACAGGTCGATGAAGGTGGCCACCGCCTCGCTGTCGGGGTTCTGCAGATGCAGGGGATTGAAGTCCTCCGGCAGCACCGGCAGCAGCGCCGCGCCGACCAGTGCCAGCAGGAGCGCAAGGAAGGCTACCGGCCGGGCATGGGCCTCCAGCCAGCCGTCGGCCCGGGCCAGGGGCAATCCATAGGCTGTCTTTTCCGGGCCGGGCCGGACCAGGGCGATCAGCGCCGGCAGCAAGGTGAAGTCGACGATCAGGGCGATGATCATGCCGCCGCCGGCGATCAGGCCGAGCTGCGACACCCCGGTATATTCGGTTGGCAGGAAGGACAGGAAGCCGACGGCGGTGGCGATCGCCGCCAGGGACAGCGGCGCCGCCATGCCCGAGGCGGCGGCCCGCATGGCGGCCCGTTCGTCGCCGAGATGAAACCGTTCTTCGCGATAGCGAACAATAAATTGTATGGCGAAATCCACCGCGATGCCGACGAACATCACCGCGAAAGCGACCGAGATGGGGTTGAGGCTGCCCACCGTGAGGGCGGCGAAGGCGGCGGTGCCGATCAGGCCGATGACCAGTGAAAACAGGATCGCCAGCGTCACCTTGAGCGAGCGCACCGCCTTGTAAAGCAGCAGGCAGACCGCCAGCAGCATCAGCGGCGTACTGATTTCCACCCCTTCGGTGACGGTGGCGAAATTTGCGTCGGTCAGTGCCACCGGCCCGGTCAGACGCAGCGTGAAACCGTTTTCGGGAGTGATGCCGAGGTCGCGGGCGGTGGTTCGGATCGCCGCCGAGGCCTTGGCGCCGGCCACCAGATCGCCGAATTCAAGGACCGGCTGGGTCAGCAGGAACCGTCTCGGCGAATCGCGCTCGGCCAGGGATCCGAACAGCGAGCCCCAGGACACCGGCGTTACCGTCTTGCCGTCGCCGACGGTGGCGGCGGTGGCGGCCAGTTTTTCCAGCAAAGGCGTCATCTCGCCGAGGTCCATCTGGCCATGCAGCGCGCCTTCCACCGCCAGGCTAACCATTGCCAGCAGGCCGCGCAGGCTGGGATCGCGCGACAGCGACCCCAGCAAAGGCTGGGCGGCCACCAGACGGTCGGACAACTGGGTCAGCTCATCCACCGACAGGAACAACAGCCCATGACGGCGGAAGAACACCTCTTCGGGCGGCCGCCGCACGCTGCGGAACAGCGCCTTGTCGTCCCTCAGGCGCGATTCCAGGGCATCGACGGCCCGTTCGGCGGCCTCGATGCCGGGGCCGTCGATGACCGCCACCAGAAGGTCGGTATCCTGCGGAAAGGCCCGGTCCATCCGCTGTTCTTCCTTGCGGAACGGCAGATCGGAGGAAATGAGATGGCTCTCGTCGGTGTCCAGCGAGAGATGCGACGAGGCATAGACCGCCAGAAGTACGGCAAGCAGGGTGGCGGCACAGACCACCAGTCCGGCGCGGCGCCAGCACCAGTCGACCACCAGGGCAATCAGCGTAGAGACCATGCCTCAAGGATTCCAATTCATTGTCCGGCGCCGAAGCTGCCGGCGCGCGTCATCATGCCGAAAGATCGGCGGCGGGCAAGAGGTTCCGACAACTTGGAGTCTTGCGAGTTGTCTGGATCTGCGGGTCAAGTTATCGTTGAAAAAACTAAATTGCCATAATGATAGGCTGCACAGGTTCTCACGGAGGGGAATATGAGTTTCCTGATTTGTATTGGTGCGCTCTGCTTTCTGATGTTTGTCGCTTACCGCGGCTTCAGCGTCATCCTGTTTGCCCCCATTGCCGCCCTCGGCGCAGTGCTGCTGACCGCGCCGGAGCAGGTCATGCCGGTCTACAGCGACCTGTTCATGGATAAGGCGGTGATTTTCGTCAAACTTTATTTCCCGGTGTTTCTGCTGGGCGCGCTGTTCGGCAAGGTCATCGAGTTGTCGGGGTTCGCCCGCTCCATCACCACTGCGGTGATCCGCATGGTCGGGCGTGAGCGGGCGGTCCTGTCGATCGTGCTGGTCGGCTGTATCCTCACCTATGGCGGCGTCTCGCTGTTCGTCGTGGTCTTCGCGGTTTATCCCTTCGCCGCCGAAATGTTCCGCCAGGGCAATCTGCCCAAGCGTCTGATCCCCGGAACCATCGCGCTGGGGGCCTTCACCCTGACCATGGATTCGCTGCCCGGCACGCCGCAGATCCAGAACGTCATTCCCACCAATTTTTTCGGCACCGACATCTATGCGGCGCCGGTCCTCGGCATCTGCGGCGGCATTTACATCCTTGCCCTCGGCATTCTTTACCTGAACTGGCGGATCCGTCAGGCCGAGGCGGCCAATGAGGGCTATGGCGACGGCCACATCAACGAGCCGGAGACGTCACCCAACGAGGCAATGGTCAATCCGCTGGTGGCGGTGCTGCCGCTGGTGGTGGTGGGCATCGCCAACTGGGTGTTCACCAAGATGGTGTTTCCCGCCCTGTACATCACCGACCCCAAAGTGCCGACGATGAATATCACGCTGGAAGGACTGGCCAAGCCGATCGCGGTGACGGTGAAGTCGATGATCGGCATCTGGTCGGTGGAAGTGGCGCTGGTGCTGGGCATCCTCACCGTCGTCGCCTTCGCCTACAAGGCGGTGGTGTCGCGTTTCGCCGAAGGCAGCAAGAACGCCATCGCCGGCTCGCTGCTGGCAACCATCAACACCGCCAGCGAATATGGCTTCGGCGCCGTCATCGCCGCCCTGCCGGGCTTCCTGATGGTTCGCGACGCGCTGAAGTCGATCCCCAATCCGCTGGTCAACGAGGCGATCACGGTGACCACGCTGGCCGGTATCACCGGCTCGGCCTCGGGTGGCATGAGCATCGCGCTGGCCGCCATGGCCCAGCAGTTCAAGGAGACGGCGGCGGCGGCGGGCATCAACATGGAGGTCCTGCACCGGGTGGCCTCGATGGCCAGCGGCGGCATGGACACCTTGCCCCATAACGGCGCGGTGATCACCCTGCTGATGGTCACCGGTCTGACCCACAAGACCTCCTACAAGGACATCTTCGCCATTACCGTCATCAAGACATCGGCGGTATTCGTCGTCATCGCCTTGTATTACCTCACCGGTCTGGTCTAGGCCCCTTATCGGAAGGAGAGGTTGCGGCCTCTCCTTCCGCAAATTGCGCAAATCCGCGGCAGACCGGTTTTCCCGCCCCTCCGACCGTGCTAGGTTGCGGTTTCGTTGGGTGCCGGATGTCGGCAATCTTTTTCGGCGCATGGCTATTTGGGCTGTGTCTCTTGCAATTCCGATGAATAACGGCGAAAAGATGTCGCCCGGGACCGTTGACCTTAAATCCACAAGGAATCCGCAGATGGGACGCGTGGTAGAACTCACAGAACTGATCTTGAGAGACGCTCATCAGAGTCTTCTGGCCACCCGCATGGCGATGGAAGATATGATTCCGGCCTGCGAAGATCTCGATAATGCCGGTTACTGGTCTTTGGAATGTTGGGGCGGTGCGACGTTCGACTCCTGCATCCGCTTTCTCAACGAAGATCCCTGGGAGCGCTTGCGGCAGTTCCGCAAGCTGCTGCCCAAGACCAAGCTGCAGATGCTGCTGCGTGGCCAGAACCTGCTCGGCTATCGCCATTACGAGGACGGGGTGGTCGAACGCTTCGTCGAAAAGGCGGCGAAGAACGGCATGGACGTGTTCCGCGTGTTCGACGCGCTGAACGACCTGCGCAATCTGAAGACCGCCGTCGCCGCCGTCAAAAAGACCGGCAAGCACGCCCAGGGCACCATTTGCTACACGGTAAGCCCGGTGCATACCATCGACGCCTTCGTCGACATGGCCCAGCACCTCAAGGAGATGGGGGCCGACTCCATCTGCCTGAAGGACATGGCGGCGCTGCTGAAGCCGCAGGCGGCCTATGACATCGTCAGCGGCATCAAGAAAAAATGCGGCGCCGACACGCTGGTCCATATTCATGCCCATGCCACCACCGGGGTCACCCTGGTGTCGCTGATGAAGGGCATCGAGGCCGGCTGCGACATCGTCGACGTGGCGCTTTCCGCCCTGTCCCTCGGTTCGGGGCACAACCCCACCGAGGCGTTGATCGAAATGCTGGAAGGCACCGGCTACGAGACGCGGGTCAACAAGGACCTGGTGGTCAAGGCCAATTCCCATTTCACCAAGATCCGGCCGCGCTACAAGGAATTTCTCAGCGATTTCACCGGCGTCGACACCGAGATCTTCAAGAGCCAGATCCCCGGCGGCATGATTTCCAACATGGAAAGCCAGTTGAAGGGGCAGGGCGCCGGCGACCGTCTGCAGGAGGTGTTGCTGGAGGTGCCGAATGTCCGCAAGGACAGCGGCTATCCGCCGCTGGTGACGCCGTCCAGCCAGATTGTCGGCACCCAGGCGGTGTTCAATGTGCTGATGGGCAAGTACAAGGCGATGAGCGGCGAGTTCGCCGACCTCATGCTGGGCTATTACGGCTCGACCTTGGGCGAGAAGGAGCCCGATGTGCTGGCCAAGGCCGAGGCCCAGGCCAAGAAGAAACCCATCACCTGCCGTCCGGCCGATCTGCTGAAGCCGGAATGGGAGGTGCTGCAGGCCGATGCCGCCAAGCTGGAAAACTTCAACGGCAGCGACGAGGACGTGCTGACCTTCGCCATGTTCCCGCAGGTGGCACCGAAATTTTTCAAGAGCCGTCCGCAAGGGCCGCTGAACCTGGGCAAGGATCCCGCCCAGCAGGTGGCCGCGCCGGCACCCGCGGCCAAGCCCGAGGCCGCCGCCAAGGGTGGGGCGCCGAAGGCGCCGGTCACCTATGTGGTGTCGCTCAACGGCAAGGAACACAAGGTGACGGTGGCTGCCGCGGAATAACCCGGAGCCTGGTCAGGATTGAACGAGGGAAGGAAGTTATCGATGTCGACACACACAGTGGCGCCACCGCGGCCCAAAAACATTGACGAGAAGATCGACGATTTGCGCGCCATGCGGGCGCATCTCGAACTGGGCGGCGGGCAGGCCGGCATCGACAAGCAGCATGCCGCCGGCAAGATGACGGCGCGCGAACGCGTCGCCGGACTGGTCGACAGCGGCTCGTTCCAGGAAATCGGCCTGTTTGCCAAGCATCAGTGCAATTATTTCGGCATGGCCGAAAAGGAACTGGCGGCTGATGGCGTGGTCACCGGCGTCGCCAAGGTCGATGGCCGCATCATCCACCTGGCCAGCCAGGATTTCACCGTCGCCGGCGGCGCCGCCGGCGAGGTCCACAGCACCAAGGTCGCCGACGTGCAGGACCTGTCGCTGAAGACCGGATCTCCCTTCGTCTTCATCAATGACTCGGGTGGCGCCCGGGTGCAGGAAGGCATCGACAGCCTGTCGGGATACGGCAAGGTGTTCTACCGCAATGTCATGCTGTCCGGCGCCGTGCCGCAGATCTCGCTGATCTGCGGGCCCTGCGCCGGCGGTGCCGCCTACAGCCCGGCGCTCACCGACTTCATCATCCAGACCAAGCGGGCCCAGATGTTCATCACCGGACCGTCGGTGATCAAGCAGGTCACCGGCGAAGTGGTGACCGCCGACGACCTGGGCGGCCCGGTGGCGCAGATGAATTCGGGGGTCGTGCATCTGATCGCCGAGGACGACAAGGACGCCATCTATCAGTGCCGGCGCCTGCTGTCCTTCCTGCCGTCGAACAACCTCGAGGATCCGCCGCGTCTGCCGTTCAACGAGCCGATCACCCCCGACTTCGAGTTGAACCACGCGGTGCCCACCGACACCAAGATCGGCTACGATGTCCGCAAGATCATCACCCGGCTGGTCGATCACGGCGATTTCCTGGAGATCCAGCCCGGCTTCGCCGCCAACATGGTGATCGGCTTCGCCCGCATCCAGGGCCGGCCCATCGGCATCGTCGCCAATCA
>DUZF01000093.1 GCA_013349665.1 Rhodospirillaceae bacterium
CGATCTCGTAAATCGACAGATAGCGGCTTCGTCATCGTGATGTACCTCCCCTGGTAGGGAATCACGATTGGGGCCGGTTGAAAACCCCTTCCGATTCAGTCAGATCGCGAACCGCTCTAGAGCATCCTGCGTCAATATGACGCAGGATGCGATTGCGGCCGTTGAGGCCGCGGCCTAGCAGGCGGAGCCTGCGCCCGGCGAGGGCAAATTTGAAGACGCTATAGCGTGATGCAGATTTAATGCATCGCTCTATAGAGTGGGCCACTTGCGGCTGTCGGAGACAGCCGCAAGTGGCCTTAACCAAAAAAATTTTCCCTCAGTCGCCGGGCGCCGCCTCCGGCGGGTAGTGCGCTCCGCGCACATCTCGCAAGCTCGATTCGGCACTCGCGCCAACGTGCGCGCAGCGCACAACCTATTGAATTGCCGGCGTAGCCGGCGTGGCGCGGGCGCTCAACGCGCCACAGCCGCCCACACTTCATTTCCTGTGGGTCGGCGACTCAGTGCCGGTGGGCGGCTAATAAAAAAACCGCAGGGATAACTGGGTTTGCACGCCGCTGGCCTGGGGAGAGTCGCCGGTTGCCAGCCGTTGCAGACGCCAGCTGTCCACCAGCATGACCTCGCCGGTCAGCCGACACCAGTCGACCGGACGCCAGTTCAAGGCCGCCGTCAGGGCCTTGCCATGCTCACTCCTGGCGAAGGGACGCGACCTCGGCGCCTGCTGGGTGGTGAATAGGTCGAGACGGACGGCCGGGCGCCAGGCGCCGGTGGACCAGCCGGCCAGCAGATAGGCGGCCTGAAATGAGGTCGTGCTGCGGAACCTCGGGGCCGGAGCGATGATGGTGTCGCCGGCCATCGCCTGGCCGAGCAGGGTCACATCGCCGAGGCGGGTCTCGCCGGCGGCGCTCCAGAAGGCGGTCCGCCAGGCAAACAGCGCGTCATCGACGCCGTAATGTTTGGCGGCGGACGGATCGGCATTGTTGTCGTAGCGAACCAGGGTCAGCCGGCCGGCGGCGGTCGACTTCCAGGTCGCCTCGCCATACCAGCCCGGCGTGTGGTCGATCTCCTGAAACGGGTCATAACGCAGCGGCGGAGTTTCTCCGACGGCACGGGCAAAGGCATCCGGCTGGCGCAGCGAACTGCCCAGTCCGATGGGAAGGTCGCTGAGTGACCAGCCGCGGGCTGCCAGTATGGCGCCCGCCGGGTCGGCGTTTTCGAATAATGCCGCGGCCAGTTCGAACTGGTCGGGCTGTCCGCGCCATTCGAACCGCAGCTCGCTGCCCAGGCTCAGCAGTTCCTCGCCCACCCAGCTATTGATGGCGGAAGGGGTGATGGTCCAGGGGCTGGTCCAGCCAAGCGCGGTATTTTCCAGGGACACCGGCGGATAAAAAATCCCCGAGCGCACCGACCAGCGCAGCGGTGAGGTCGATACCGGGCGATAGCGAAGATAGGCCTCCAACGGGTCGATGGACAGCCGGTCGGTGCTGCGGACCACCAGGTCGGCCACCAGCAACAGGTCCGAGGTCAGCTGCAGGCTGCCGTCGAGGCCGGCGGCGCCGAAACGCGGCGCCAGGCCGAAGCCGCCAAAGCGCGTCTTGCCCAGCCCGCCCTGCGGCCAGGCGGTCTGCCCGGGCGGCGCCACCAGCCGCAGGTCGAGGAATCCATGCAGATCCAGGTCGTCAGCGGCGACTGGAGCGGCCGCGAGGAGGAGCATCATCGCCAGCGCCGCCGGCGACGGGCTCATGACACGGCTTTCCACGACTTTGCCGACCACCGGCCGGTCGTCACGACCTCCTCGAAGGCCGGGGCCGCCAGCGGTTTGGCGATGAAATACCCCTGGGCATAATCGCAGCCGATGGCGGTCAGGAAGGCCAGCGCCGGTTCGTCCTCGACCCCCTCCGCCGTCACCCGATAGCCAAGACGATGCCCCAGTTCGACGATTGACTGGACGATGGTACGGTCTTCCTCGTCACCGGCCAGATTGAGCACGAACGACTTGTCGATCTTGATCTCGCGGACCGGAAGTTTGCGCAGATAGGCAAAGGACGACTGGCCGACGCCAAAATCGTCGATGGCAAGGTCGATGCCCTGGTCGGCCAGGCGGTTCAGCACCTGGATCGCCGTTTCCGGTTCGCCCATGACGGCGCTTTCGGTTATTTCCAGCATCACCTGATCATGCCGCAGGCGGTTGGCGGACAGCAAGTCAACGATGCGGCACGGCAGGTCGACATCGCCAAGATCGCGAACCGACAGATTGACCCCGATGCGAAGCCCGAGGCCGCGATCGGCCCATTGGCTGCCCTGCCGGAGGCTGGAATCGAGGACCCAGCGGGTGAGCCGGCGGATATTTCCGGTCTCCTCGGCCAAGCCGATGAAGGCATCCGGCGGCACAAAACCACGGGTCGGATGGGTCCAGCGGACCAATGCCTCGGCGGCATCGATGGACCCGGTCACCAGGTTCAGCTTCGGCTGGTAATGCATTCTCAGCTGATCACCGTCCAGGGCCTTGCGCAATTCGCCCATCAGCGACAGACGCTCGGCGCGGTGCGGATCGGTGGACGGATCGTATAGCGCCACCGCGTCATCGGAACCAAGGGCGCCAAACAACGCCACCTCGGCATGCTGGAGCAGCGGTCCGGGCAACGCCCCATGTTCGGGATACAGCGCTATTCCCACCGCCGGTGAGCTGTCGATGGCCAGGTCGGCCTCCTGATAGGGCAAACTCAGGACCTCGACGATACTTCTCGCCTGCCGCCGGGCCTCGTCAAGACTACCCTCGGCCAGCCACAGGGTGAAAACCGTGTCGGTGGTGCGGGCGAGAAAATGCCCTTCGGCGCATCGACCGATGCGCTGCGCCACATCCACCATCAACCGGTCGGCGATCTCATGCCCCATGGTCTTGATGATATCCGGCAGCCTCGCCATGCCGACCATCAGCAGCGCCGCCGGCGATTGCCGCAGGCCTTCGCGGATTATCGCCTCGGCGGCAAGCCGGTTGGGCAGGCCGGTAACGGCATCATGCTCGGCCTGAAAACGGATGCGCTCCTCGCGTTCGGCAATGTCCTCGGTCATTTTGCCGAAAGCCGCCGCCAGTTGGCCGATCTCACCGGTTTGCGCCGCCAGCCGGGGCGAGTGATAATCGCCGGCGGCGATCCGACGGGCGGTTGCCGCCAGCGCCTCGACCGGACGGGAGACGCCGCGCGCGATCAGGATCGCGCCGGCGACACCGAACAGCAGCGCAAAAATCATCAGGCTGACCCAGGCCTGTGCCACCGGGTGATAAGGCTGCAGCGCCTCGTCCAGCGAATAGCCGAGCACAGCGGCCACCGCCGGACTGTTCGCCGCATGTTTCAGCGGCACCGCCAGGGCGACATATTCCATGCCGTCGATCCGCGTCAGCACCGGCTTTTCCGGCAATCCCCCGACCGCCGACACCAGTTCGGTGCTCAACTGCACCACGTCATTGCTCGAAGCGACCGGGCGCCATCGGCCAGCCGCCTCTTCGATCACCAGGTCGACCACCTTCGGCAAGGCGGACAAACGTTGCAATTCCCGCAGCAACGTCTGGTCGACGGGAATTGCGGCAACGATCAGGGCGATGGGGACCGGAGCGAGGACCGGCACCACCACCAGCAGATCGACCTTTCCATCCAACGAAACCACCGCCGTGGCGCGACCGGCCAGGGCGGCCTGGGCTAGGTCGGGAAAGGGAAACCGGCCCGCCGCCTGCTGCCCGGTGTCGGCGATGATGCTGCCGGCAAGATCGAGCAGCAGCGTTCGCGAGGCGCCGACGCGGCGGCCGTGATTGCGCAGCGCCGACAGCACCGTCCCCTGGTCGCGCTGCGCGATGGCGCCGCGCAAGGCATAGTCCAGCGCCAGAACCCGAACGCTGTTGGCGACATGATCGGAAATATTATCCAATTGCCGGGCCAGCACCTCCCCGGCATTGACCAGACGACGCTCGCCTTCGTCGATGAGGGCGCGGCGCGTTACTTCGTAGAACAGAACCGCGGTCAGTCCCTGCACCGCCACCAGCGTCAGAACCAGAAAGAACACCAGTCGAAGGCGAAAAGACATCGTCAGTACCGGCCGTATTCATGAGTCCTGCGACTGCGCGGATCGGGCAGCAATCGCAAGGAGAAGCTTGCCTCCTTGAAGGCTCCACCCTCGGCGGAGACGACCCGGGACACCGACGGCACCGCCGGATGCAGTTGCGGATGCCAGACGGCCACCTGATAGGGTCCGGCCCCGAGGCCGGAAAAATGCGCCCGTCCGTGGTCGTCCGTCTTCTCCATCCAAGGGGCATCGGAAACGAACAGATGGGAAATCATGTTGTCGTGAATATTACAGCCAACGGCAACTATTCCAGGAGCGTCGAGGCGCATGGCCGGCGAACTCTCCCCCGGAGCCAGCACAAATTCAAATGTTTTGCTTGGGGAAAACGAATACACGTGATGCTTCGTTCTGTCGTTATTATTAAATACGACAGAATCACCTGGCCTGAACAGCTCAACATAAGGGATAAAGGTCTCGTTTTTCTGATCTATCGACCTTGTGACCGGCGACCTGACGGCACCATCGGCGGTTGGCGACGCTTGCACAGGCGCCACCGTGACCACGGCATCGGCGACATTCCCGCCGTCATCGTCCGTCACCACGACAGCGAGATCGAGGCCCCGCGCCGGGACAGCCCCCAGCAACAGAAGCACGGCTAGCGTCCGGAAAAAAATACCCATGACTTAGTGATGGGGATTAATGACGCCATTGGCAAGATATGTCCCATCGAATGGGTTGCCGGCACCCCCGGGGAGCATCCTCCCCGGAGGAAACACCGCCGGAACGGCCGCAGGTCACTGTGGAACTATGCGGTTCAATTCGTCTTTTATCTGCAATTTTTTACGCTTGAGATCGGCGACGGCGACGGCATCCGGAAGTGGACGTCGTGATTCGTCCTCCAGAGCCGCTTCCAGCGCAGCATGCTTGGCTTGGAGGGACTCGACACGATCGAGAATGCTCATTAACCAGCCTCCCATTAGGGTGAGTGCCCGAAGACGATACTAAGCCCGCCTGAAGGACATTGCCAAGCGGTTAAATATGCAAATTGGTCGTCTTTTCGAAGGCATTACGGGGAGCGCTCTCCGACATAAATCCCCAGTCCGCGGGCGGCATGCACCACTGCGCCGTTGGGATCGACGCAGCACGATCCGCCGACAACCTTGGCGATCGGCACATCCACCACACCACGATCCTGCCAGGCGACCATCCGGCTGAAGCGGCCTTCGGCCACCAGATCGACGGCATGGACGCCGAACGCCGAGGCCAGCAGGCGGTCCCGCATGGCCGGTTGACCGCCTCGCTGCACATGACCAAGGACGGTGACCCTGGTTTCCAGCCCGGTCATTTCGCTGACCTTGGATGCCAGGTCATGACCGATACCGCCGTATCGACGCTGCTCGTGATCGAGGACCACCGTCACCGCCTGCCCCCCCTCGGTGCGGCAGCCTTCCGCCACCACGATCAGGGCATGGCTTCGTCCCTCGGCGCGCACCTCGTCGATCTTGGCGGCGATGCCGGCAAGGCTATAGGGAATTTCCGGGATCAGAATGATATCGGCGCCGCCGGCGATGCCGGCATTGAGCGCGATATGCCCGGCGTCGCGCCCCATCACCTCGAGGATCATCGCCCGGTGATGGCTGGCGGCGGTCGGCTGCAACCGGTCCAGCGCCTCGACCACCACATTGACGGCGGTGGTGAAGCCGATGGAGAATTCGGTCTGATGGACATCGTTGTCGATGGTCTTGGGGATCCCCACCATCGGCACCCCGCCCTGCTTGCATAATTTGTCGAGAATCTTCAGGGAACCGTCGCCGCCGATAACGATCAGCGCATGCAGGCCCAGCATGTGGTAGCCCTCGACGAATTCGCCGGAGCGGTCCTTGATGCTGCCGTCGGGCATGGGAAAGGCGAAAGGATCACCCTTGTTGGTGGTGCCCAGCATGGTGCCGCCCATCCGCAGCATCACGTCATTGGTCAGGTCCAGGCTAAGCTCTTGATATTGCAGAGGCCGCGCCATTAGCCCGAGCGAGCCGTCCTTGATCCCGAACACCGACCATCCGTAATGCCGGATGGCCCGATACGCGACGGCACGGATCGCCGCGTTGAGCCCCGCGCAATCACCGCCGCTGGTCAACACCCCTAGTCGCCATACGCTGGTCATGGTCGTCCACCCTCCGTCGTCGCCGGCAACATGCCATACCGTTTTCCCCGGAGTTCTGCTAGTCTGATTCCGGTCAGCAACAGGCACCAGGCATGATCGACGAAAACACCGACGAACTGAGGCATCGCCTGGAAAACCTGCGCAGCGAGCACCGCGATCTCGATGACGTGATTATGCGTTTGGCGGATGATGTTCCTTTTGATCAGCTAAAACTGAAGCGGCTGAAAAAGCGGAAGCTCGTCCTCAAGGATCAGATCAACGTTCTGGAAAACGCCCTGCTTCCCGACATCATCGCCTGACCGCCGGGCCCGGTCCGCCTCGGCCAGCAGCTGTTCGGCGTCGAGGCCGGCCTGGAAATGCGCAATGCCGAGGCTGGCGGTGAAGCTGAATCGCTGACCCTGCCAGTCGAATGGCCGCTCGGCAATCCGACCGGCGATCTGCCGCGCCTTGTCCTCGGCGCCTTTGTCCTCCGAAACGGCCAGGGCGACGGCAAAATCGCCTCCCTCGAGATGACCGAGCAGATCGGTCTGGCGCAATTCTCCGGCGATCAGGGGCACCACATGGGCGAGGGCGGCATCGGCGGCGGCGAGGCCGCGCGCCGCCTTCAACCGGTCGATGCCAGAGAATTGCAGATAGACCAACGTGCCAGGCAGCCCGACCCGCAGCGAAGTCTCGATCAGGCGCGCGGTGGCGGTCAGAAAGGCCCGCCGGGTGAGACAGGGCAGAAAGGGATGGTGGTCCAGTTGGGATTGCAGAAACGCCTCATGGCGATGCGCCACCGCCACCTGCTCGCGCAGGCGTTCGACCTCCTGCACCAGGCCGGCCAGGCTGTCCTGCACGGATTTGGGAATGACCCCGTCGGCAAAGCCGAGGATCGAGGTGGCATCAACGACCGGATGCCGCTGTTCGGGCGGCTTGCCATGGTCGCCGTCGCGCCGGGGCGAGCCGTCACCGTGGCGATCCGACGGCAATACCGCCGCGGTCGGAATGATGACTGCCGTGCCAAACTCGTCTGCCACAACTTTGCCTTGTTCCGCTGGTTGGGCGATTCTGCCAGGATAAATGCTTTCGGTTAATTATTGTTTAGAGCGGTTCTTGCGTTCGCATTGCCGCCGCATATAATGCCGCCTTCCCCGTTCAGACATGACCGGAGTACGTGGGCCAGAACATGAAACAGGCGCTGGTAGGAATCATCATGGGAAGCCAGTCGGACTGGCCAATCCTGCGCCATGCCGCGGAAACTCTCGACGCCCTGGGCGTTGCCCATGAAAGCCGGATCGTCTCGGCGCATCGTACCCCGGCCCGACTTTATGACTACGCGACGACGGCGCGAAAGCGCGGCCTCAAGGTCATCATCGCCGGTGCGGGCGGGGCCGCCCATCTGCCCGGCATGACGGCATCGATGACGGCGCTGCCGGTTTTCGGGGTTCCCGTGGAAAGCAAAGCCCTCAACGGCCTCGACAGCCTGCTGTCGATCGTGCAGATGCCGGCCGGCATCCCGGTGGGTACCCTGGCCATCGGCAAGGCCGGGGCCGTCAACGCCGCTCTCCTGGCGGCCGCCGTCCTGGCACTCAATGATCCCGATCTGGCTCTGCGTCTCGACGCCTGGCGCAACCGCCAGACGGCGGCGGTGGCCGAGTTCCCGCTTGACGACGAGAAAAATGTCGGCTGACCCGGGAGTGATCGCACCGGGCAGCACCATTGGCATCATCGGCGGCGGGCAATTGGGCCGGATGACGGCGCTGGCGGCGGCGCGGCTGGGCTATCGTTGCCATATTTTCTGCCCCGACGAGGACGCTCCGGCGGTGCAGGTGGCCCAGGCCACCATCGCCGCCTTCGACGATGCCCGTGCCCTGGTCGAATTCGCCGCCGCCGTCGATGTGGTGACATTCGAATTCGAAAATATCCCGGCCGCCAGCCTGCGCATCCTCGCCGACCATGTGGCGGTGCGTCCCGATTGGCCGATCCTCGAGACCGCCCAGGACCGCCGCGCGGAAAAGACCTTCTTTCAGTCCATCGGTTCGGCGGTCGCCGACTGGCAACCGGTGGACGATGCCGACGGCCTTGCCCATGCGGTCGATCGGCTTGGCCGCCCTTCGGTGCTGAAAACCGCCCGCCTCGGCTATGACGGCAAGGGCCAGGTCAAGATCGCCCCGGGGATCGATCTTGCCGAAGCCTGGGCCGAGATTCAGGGGCAGGAATGTATTCTTGAAAGTTTCATCGACTTCGAACGCGAGATTTCGGTTATCGTCGCCCGCGGGACCGATGGTGCCACGGCCTGCTTCGACGTCGTCGAGAACCGCCACCGCAATCATATTCTCGATGTGACGATGGCTCCGGCGCAAATCGACCCCCGATTGGCCGGGCAGGCCGCCGCGATCGCCACGCGCGCCGCCGTGGCGCTGAACCTGATCGGGCTGCTGGCGGTGGAAATGTTCGTAACCGCCGATGGGCGGCTGCTGGTCAACGAAATGGCGCCAAGACCGCATAATTCAGGGCATTGGACCATGGATGCCTGCCTCACCGACCAGTTCGAGCAATTGGTGCGGGCGATCTGCGGGCTGCCGCTGGGCAGCCCGGAACGCCATTCGGACGCGGTGATGACCAATCTCATCGGCCCGGATGTCGATCTGTGGCTGCCTATCCTGAAGGAGCCGGAATCCCACCTGCACCTGTACGGCAAATCGGTGGCCAGACCCGGACGCAAGATGGGCCACGTTACCCGGCTGACGCCGAGGCCACGCATTTGAAAGACGAACTGATCAAGAGATTGACGCCGGCGGGCGTTACGGGGATTTTGAAACCGCGTCGATCGTAACCGACGCCAGAGCCGGGTCGTCACCATTGGAACAATGGATCACAGAAGTCGCCAACAATTACGGACCGCTGGTTTATCTGGTGATCCTTGTATGGACGTTTCTCGAAGGTGAAACCGTCGTCCTCATCACCGGCGCCCTGATTTCCGGCGGCAATGTCAATCTGCACGTCTGGACGCTGGTCCTGGCCGCCTTCCTCGGCAGCTTCGGCGGCGATCAGGCCTGGTTCTATATCGGCCGCAAATACGGCACTCCCCTGCTGGCCCGCTGGCCCAACATGAGTAAACGCGTCGAATGGGCCTTTCGTCTGCTGCGCAAGGAAGAGACCATCTTCATCCTGACCTTCCGCTTCATCTACGGCCTGCGCAACATCAGCCCCTTCGTCATCGGCATGGCCGGCGTATCGCGGGTGAAATTTCTGCTTCTCAATTTGCTGGCCGCCGCCATCTGGGCCAACACCTTTGCCTGGGGCGGCTATACCATGGGCAAGGTGCTGGAAACCTATCTCGGTGAATCGTCGCGGCTGATCCTCGGCATCCTGGTCCTGGTGGTGATCTGCGTGACGGTGGTGAACAAGATCCGCCAGCGTTTCCGCACCCAACCTCTGCCGCCGGACCAGGCCTCCGCGGCCGAGGAAAAGGCCCTCACCGGGGATTAGACCATCCTGCGTCAATTAGATTGCGCCCGTTGAGGGCGCGGCCAAGGGCGCGGAGCGCCCGCCCGGCGAGGGGATGAATCAGCTAGACCGTCACGGTCTAGAAATGCCGTCCCGAACGGGCGCGTTTGAGGAATTGACCGAAGGGATTGGGGAGGGTTTGCAGGCGGCGGCGCATCTGCGCCTGTATTTTCGGCAGGCGCGCCACATCGGCCAATCGCCGCCCGAGAAAATCCCAACTGTCGGCAAAGCCCTCGGACTGGTCTTCCAGCCAGCTGAACAGCGTCGTGCTGTAGACGGCCGACAAGCTAAGCCGTTTGGTGTAATAGCCGACATCGACCGATCTGTCGCCCGCCGCATGCCAGAGGGCATCCGCCGTCCGCCAGGTGGCGCGGAGCGCCACCGCCCCATTCCCCGGCAAGGCCAGCAACGTCACCGCGCGACGCACCGCCTCGCGGTGCTCGGACCAGGCCTCCAGACGCCGCCGCACCAGCCAGGCGACCCTCTCGGACAGACGCATGGACTCGATGCCCTGGGCCGCCGCCTCCGCGGCCAGACGGCGGTCGGCAAGGTCGCAAAAATGCTCCACCGCCGCCACGGGGCCGCCGGGAAAGGCTCGCCCGACCATGCTGGGGTCGAAACCGGCGTCGGCCGCGCCTTCCCGCAGCGCACGAAGGCTCCACCCCTCGAAGGGCACATGGGGCAGCGCCGCCATCACCAGCCGGTCGCGAACATTCTGCATCGCTTGCGATTTCATGTGTTTTCCTTGGCCCTGAGAGCGGCCTGGCGGTGCAGTTCGGCAGTCATCGCCAGACTGGACAGATCCTGCATCCGGGACAGGTACAACAGGCCCGACAGGTGGTCGCATTCATGCTGCACCACCCGCGCATGCAGGCCCTCGGCCTCCCGCTCCACCAGCCTGCCGTCAAGATCCCAGGCGCGATAGCCGATCCGGCGCCAGCGCGGCACCACCCCGGTCAGACCGGGAACCGACAGGCAGGCTTCGTAGGCCGGATCCATGTCGTCGGTCAAAGGTTCGATCCGGGGGTTGATCAGCACCGTCAGCGGCACACCCCGGCCGTCGGCGCTGCGCCCCGGCGGCAGCTGGAAGATGACCAGCCGCGCCCTGTGGCGAACCTGCGGCGCCGCCAAACCGACGCCGCCGGCCGCCAGCATGGTCTCGACCATATCGGCGACCAGCCGGACGACCGCGCCGTCGCCCGGATCTTCCACCGGGAGAGCCTCGCAGGCCAGGATCGGATCCCCCATCAGGGCTATATCGAGAACTGCCATGCATGGGAATATGGGCAAGCTTTTTCTTCCGGTAAAGGGCGAAGCAAAGTCTTTCCAACGGCAATTGCTTATGCTATGTAGGCTGCCTTGCGGATGACCCCGGTCATCTGTTCTCTTTAATGCTTGGGACGGCGCAAGCCGTCCTTGCCGTTTTTGCTGGCTGAAGGAGCGGTGAGATAACGTGCAGGTTCTCGTTCGCGAAAATAATATTGAGCAAGCACTGAAGGCCCTCAAGAAGAAGATGCAACGTGAGGGTGTATTCCGTGAAATGAAACTGCGGCGCCATTACGAGAAGCCCTCGGAAAGACGCGCCCGGGAACGAGCGGAGGCGGTTCGCCGCGCCCGCAAGCTGGAGCGCAAGCGCATCGAGCGCGAAGGGTTCTGACCGCTGCGGCGTCGGGGTTAACCCGCCGGCGCCCTCAGCGATCGAAAAC
>DUZF01000094.1 GCA_013349665.1 Rhodospirillaceae bacterium
GTCACCCCGACCGTCACCTCCGCGCCGACCGTCGTCGTGGTCAAACCCGCCCCGGTCACCCCGACCGTCACCTCCGCGCCGACCGTCGTCGTGGTCGATCCCGCCCCGGTCACCCCGACCATCGTCGTCGCCAACCCAGCCCCGCCAACCGTGTCCGCTGCCGTCGTTGCTTCGACGATCGTCAACCAAAGCCGCGCGCCTGTTTCGGCGGCGCAAGACCTGTCCAAGAACGGGACCGACCCTCTATCGATTCCTCAGGCGCTACCGATCGCCCAGCAGACGCTTGCCGCCCCGACAACGCCGCGGCAGGAATTCGTCAGCCTGGTAACGGGACTGGTTTACGCCGCTCCCGAGTTGGTTTTTACCCTCGACCCTGCCAGCCACAAAGAGCCGCCGCCGCAGCGCTGACGACGGCGTGAAGTGGTGACGCGGCCTCCGGCAGCACTAAGAGCGGATTGCGATCAGACGGCGTCAATCAACACCCACTCGGGTCTCAGTGGCGCCGGCCTCCGTTTTCCGCCGCTTTGCGGCGGAATCCGTTAGGGACGCCGGACCCACTGGAAAACAATTTTTTCACAGTTACCCACCGGCCGTTTCCGCCCCCCTGGACGAAACTTCTGCCTATGTGGGATGGCCTGTAATGTAAGGGCTCCGCTGGCCCCAAGGTTAGTTTCTTGATAGACTTAACAATACTAAAGAAATATAAGCCTACGACATAGGTCATACACAAAAATATATCATATTACATTCTTTTTATTATATTACTGTTGTTTCAAATTAATATTTTGGAGAACTTAAATTCAGATCACCAAAGGACTCTCGATGAAGGCCCTGCTGCGGTCTTTTCTCGCCGGGACGATCGACCTGCAACGCTCGACCGCCTGGCCGGCCCGCTACCTGTTTGGCCTGGTGATGACGATGATCGCCTTTGAATTACGCCTGCAGATCGCCGGCCAGGGCGACGGCATTCCCTATGTCACCTTCTTCCCCGCCGCCACCCTGACCGCCATCCTCTGCGGCTTCTGGCCGGGGATTCTGGCGACCCTCGCCGGCGCCACCCTGGCCGTCGTGTTTTTCATGGAACCCTTCGGCGAGATCAAGGTCACTGCCACCGCCCTGGTCTCGGCCCTGGTGTTCTGCCTTGATGAAATCGTTGTCTGCTCGGCCATCGAGGGCATGCGCCGCTATTACCACAAATATGTCGAGGCGGCGCGGGACCTGCGCCAGGCCCTGGCGCGGGCCGAGACGGCGCAGCGCGAGGCGGAACGCGCCAACGGCGCCAAATCGCGCATCCTCGCTTCCGTCAGCCATGACCTGCGCCAGCCCTGGCAGGCGCTCCGCCTGTACAGCGACACATGCAAGAGCCGCTGCCAGGCCGCGGGCACGGGTAACCTGCTGACGGCGATGGACCAGGCCTTGACCAACGGCGAATCGCTGTTGCGCTCACTGGCCGACCATTCGGTACTCGACGCCGGCCTGATCGAGGCCAGGCCGGTCGCCGTCTCCACCACCCGACTGATGCAGTCGGTGCTGTCCAACCTGCAACCGCTGGCCGAGGCCAAGGGTCTGCGCCTCAGGGTCAATATCCAGCCGAAAATCATCGTCGTCGATCCGACCCTGTTCGGTCGGTTGATCGGCAATCTCGCCGACAATGCCGTCAAATTCACCAGGAGCGGCGACATCCTTCTCGGCTGCCGGTCGCTGGGCGGGGGAACGCTGTTCGTCGTCAAGGATACCGGCATCGGCATCCCCACCGACCACCAGGACCAGGTATTCGAGGAATTCTTCCAGATCGACAACGACGAACGCGACTATACCAAAGGCCTCGGGCTTGGCCTGTCGACCGCGCGCAAGCTGGCCGGCATTCTGCGGGTCGGGTTGCGGCTGAGATCGCGCCCCGGCAAGGGCACCGTGGTGGCGGTGATGATCCCCGACACCACCGCCCTCATGGCGCCGGCCCACGTCCACCAACGCGAGCGCGGGATGATCCGGCAAAATCATGGTACAGTTGCCACCATGATCGGCGGGAGGGCGCCACGGCGATGGTCACCGAACTGGTGGAAAAGCGGATTTTCGAGGTCGACGGCGCCTACCGGACCCTAGGGGGGGCGGTCATTGCCGAGGTTCGCGTCGGCTATGAAACCGTCGGCAGACTGTCGCCGGCCGGCGATAACGCCATCCTCATCCCCCATTACAACACCGGCAATTCCCATTTCGCCGGACGCTACCGCGCCGACGACCCGCTGCCCGGCTATTGGGATGCCATCACCGGCCCCGGCTGCCCGCTGGACAGCGACCGCTATTTCCTCGTCGGCGTCGATTGCCTGAGCAACGTCAATGCCAAGGACCCGTTCACCGTCACCACCGGCCCGGCCTCCATCGACCCCGCCACCGGCAAACCCTACGGCATGCGCTTCCCGACGGTACAGATCGCCGATTTCGTCAACATCCAGAAGGCGCTGATCGACCATCTGGGAATTACCCGGCTGCGGGCGGTGATGGGCGCCTCGATGGGCAGCATGCAGACCTTCCAATGGGCCGCCGCCTTCCCCGCCGTGGTCGAGCGCATCATTCCGGTCATCCCCTCGGCCTTCCTCGACGATTACACGGCGCTCAAGTTGCGGGCCATGCGCCAGGCCATCATGCTCGACCCCGACTGGCGGGGCGGCGACTATTACGGCGGCCCGGAACCCCAGGCCGGGCTGGCCCTGGCGCTGTCGATGATGACCATCGCCTCGCTGGGCCATGACTGGTCGCAGAAATATTTCAACCGCCGCTGGGCCGATCCGCTGAAGGACCCGGCCGCCGATATGAGCCACGGATTCGCCGCCGCCGACTGGATCGACGAGCAGGTCAAGGCGCGCCTGCATCTGATGGACGCCAACAATTTCCTCTATCTGCAGCGGGCCAATGAGCTGTTCACCCTGGGCGGCAAGGCCAGCCTGGAGGAAGGGCTGCGGCTGATCCAGGCCAAGGTGCTGCTGCTGCCCAGCGCCTCCGACCACATCCTGCCGGTCAGCCACACCCAACGGACCCGCGATATCCTTATCGCCCAGGGCAACCAGGTGGACTATATGGAACTGGCTGGCCCCTTCGGCCATCTCAACGGCGTCGCCACCATCGCCCAGGCCGGCGAGTTGATACGGCAGTTCCTGGAAAAGTAAGAGCAAGTCAAGCCAACAGCATGTGACAGTCCTCGTCGGGACTGTTACCTTTTGACCATGATGAAACAGCAAGCCATCCGTTTCGACGGCGTCGGCATCGACTTTGCGCTGGCCAAGGGCAACGTCTACCAGGCCTTGGCGCCGGTCGATCTGGCGGTCGCCGATCATGAATTCGTCGCCATCGTCGGCCCCACCGGATGCGGCAAGTCAACCCTGCTCAATGTCGCCGCCGGGCTGATGCGTCCGTCCTCCGGTGCGGTATCGGTGTTCGGCCGACCATTGTCCGGCCGCAATGCCGAGGCCGGTTATCTGTTCCAGCAGGATGCTCTGATGCCTTGGAAATCGGCGCTCGACAATGTCGCCGTCGGCCTGCTGGCGGCGGGCATGCCGCGCGACGACGCCCGGGCCCGGGCCACCGACTGGCTGGCCCGGGTCGGCCTGGCCGCCTTCGCCGAGCGTTATCCGCATCTGCTGTCGGGGGGCCAGCGCAAACGGGTGGCCCTGGCCCAGGTGCTGATCCGCGATCCCAAGATCCTGCTGATGGACGAGCCCTTCGGACCGCTGGACGCGCAGACGCGGGTGATCATGGGCGATCTGCTGCTCGACCTGTGGGCCGCCGACCGCAAGGCGGTGCTGTTCGTCACCCATGACCTCGACGAGGCCATCGCCCTGGCCGACCGGGTGGTGGTGCTGTCGGCCGGACCGGCGGCCCGTGTCGTCGGCGACTTCCCCATCCCGCTGGAACGCCCGCGCGAAATCGCCGATATCCGCGACAATGCCGGCTTTCACGCCCTGCACCGGGAGATCTGGCGCACCCTGCGCCTCGAGGTGCAGCAGGCCTATGCCCAGGGGGCCGCATGAACCGGCCGCTGATCGTCGTCCTGCAGGTGGCGGTTCTGCTGGGTGGTCTGCTGGCCTGGCATCTGGCGGTGACCACCGGCATTATCGGCTCGCCGAAGCAGCTGCAGTTCTTCTTCTCGACGCCGCAGCAGGTCCTGCTGCGCACCTGGACCGACCTCGCCGGCAGCCGCCTGTGGGGGCATATTGGGGTGACCCTGACCGAGACCCTGCTGTCCTTCTTGATCGGCTCCCTGGGCGGTATCGGGATGGGCTTCTGGTTCGCCCGCAAACCGACCATGGCCGCCGTTTTCGACATCTATATCAAGGCTTTAAACGCCCTGCCGCGGGTCGTCCTGGCGCCCATCTTCGCCCTGTGGTTCGGATTGGGCATCTGGTCGAAGGTGGCCCTTGGCTTCACCCTGGTGTTTTTCATCGTCTTCTTCAACGTCTACCAGGGGGTCCGCGAGGTCAGCCCGGTGATCCTGGCCAATGCCCGCATGCTGGGCCTGGGCGAGCGCCAGCTGGTGCGCCATGTCTACTGGCCGGCGGCGCTCAGCTGGATGTTCTCGTCGCTGCACACCTCGGTCGGATTCGCCCTGGTGGGCGCCGTGGTCGGCGAATATCTCGGCGCTTCGGCCGGCCTCGGCTACAAGATCCACGAGGCCGAGGGAGTCTTCGACGTTACCGGGGTGTTTTCCGGCATGCTGATCCTGATGATGGTGGTGATCGCCATCGATTTTCTGGTCGGCCTGGCGGAACGGCGCCTGCTGCACTGGCGGCCGAAAGTGGCTACCGAATAACAAGGAAAGGAAACGTCATGAACCGCAGAGATTTCCTCATCGCCGCAGCCGCCACCACCCTGTTCGCCGGTCAAAGCCGGGCAGCCGCGCCGGGGCTGGAGAAAACCGAGATCCGCCTGTCGGTGGGCGGCAAGCCCCTGTTCTACTACCTGCCGCTGACCATTGCCGAGCGCCTCGGCTATTTCAAGGACGAGGGGCTGACTGTCGAGATCAGCGATTTTGGCGGCGGCGCCAAGTCGCTGCAGGCCCTGATGGGCGGCAGCGCCGACGTCACCACCGGCTCCTATGAGCATTGCATCCAGATGCAGGCGAAGGGCCAGGAGATCGTCTCGGTGATTGAACTGGGACGCTTCCCCGGCATTGCCCTGGGCATCGTCAAGGCCAAGGCGGCCTCGTACAAGAGCCCCAAGGACCTCAAGGGGATGAAGATCGGCGTCACCGCCCCCGGCTCGTCGACCAATTTCATGGTCAACTACCTGCTGACCAAAAACGGCCTGCAGCCCGAGGACTGCTCCTTCATCGGCATCGGCAGCGGCCCCGGCGCGGTGGCGGCGGCCAAGCGCGGCGAGATCGACGCGGTGGCCCATCTCGACCCGGTGCTGACGCAGCTGGAGATCGACGGCGACATCGTCATCGTCGAGGATACCCGCACCCGCCAGGGCAGCCTCAACGTCTATGGCGGCGACTGTCCGGCGGCGGTGCTTTATGTACCGGCCAGCTTCCCCGCCGCCAATCCCAACACCACCCGGGCCCTGGTGCATGCCCTGCTGCGCGCCCTGACCTGGCTGCGCGCCGCCACCCCGGACCAGGTCGCCGATACCGTGCCGCCGGAATGGCTGGGCGGCGGCCGCGACCTCTATATCGCCGCCTTCAAGCATTCCCGCGAGGCCATCTCGACGGACGGACTGATCTCCGCCGACGGTCCCGGCAATGTGCTGAAAGTGCTGGCGGCCTTCGATCCAGCGGTCAAGGGGGCGAAGATCGACCTGTCGAAGACCTTCACCAATACCTTCGTCGAGGGGCTGAGATAATCGCCTATCACGGGTATCCGTAGGACCTATTCCGCGTTCCGCAGGGTTGTCGCCGATTTCTATGATGACGGCAGGGAGAGATCAGGCCGTCAGGATGCCCCATGCCTTTCACCTTCAATGTGTACTTCGGCGATCTTTGGCCGCACCAGCTTACCGAATCCGCCATTCAACATAGCCCGCACCTCAGCATCGACATAAAACATAGAATAGTAAATCTAAGAAAAAGCTATTTAAAGACGTTCAACGATAATATTCACCTTGAGAACTACAATAGTATTGATACTCTCGAGGAATACTTTGACAATATGCAATCACTCATCGAACAATTTTTTGTAAGGGACATCAGAAACCGCTCGGTCGCCATTGAAATGACGCTGACCGTCAACCCCCAGCAGCGCGGCGGGCCGGACATGCCCACCGCTGAAGCAGCACGCCGCAGCCTGGCGGGGCTCCTCCTGGCTGCGCGGACAGGATTCTCCAGAGAAATTTCCCACCGGGTCGACGGCGTCTTCGCCGTCGCCCGGGAGGAGCGCGAACGTCTGCGGCCCCGGTCCGAATAGCGTCCGATCCTGTAGCGCATATTTTTAAATATATTTAACTACTATTAATAAGAGAGCGTAGCATTATGCCGAAATATCAGCTTAAACTCGAGAATGCATGGAGCGCAAAGGACCCGCATACCATCAATGATGATTACCGTTTCCTCCCTCCAGCCATCAGGAAACAATTATCATTACTTGCTGAAAACTATAATTCCGTACATAATTTTAATGTCGGTGAAGATTATTTTATAGACTTACGTCATTTTGAAAACACTTTTGGCGATTGGTGCAGTTTGACCATAGGTTACTATCACGACACCTTTGAGCTATCTAAAAAAATAGAACACCAACTACAGAATGCTCTTGATAACAAACCCCCAAGGCGAATGTTCGCCTATACAAGTTCACAAAAAACCTTAATCATCGGCTTGCGCAACACACTCATCAGAACCCGTGCCGTATATCTGGCGAGCATTCCCCGTGCCCTTGCTGACCTGCGCCGGAAAGCTGTAATGGATGCCGGCCTGCTCCGCAGGACCTGACGGCTCAGGAGATGTCTCCCCTTAAGTGAGGAGAGGTTGCCACAAGCGCTGATACCCGCACCAAACCTGGCCCCGCCCCCCGTGGCTCAGGCCGGCACCGCCTGCAGGCTGGGATAATCGGTATAGCCGCCCGGACCGGAACCGAAAAAGGTCATCGGATCGGGGCGGTTCAACGGTGCCTTTTCCTTCAGCCGGCGCGGCAGGTCGGGATTGGCGATGAACAGCTGGCCGAAGGATGCCGCGTCGGCCTCGCCCGCCGCCAGGACCCCCGCGGCGCTATCGCCGGTCAGGCCTTCATTGGCGATCAGCACCCCGCCGAAGTCCTTTTTCAATCGCGGCCCCAGGCGCGGCGGCCCGGTCAGCGCCTCGCGGACGAAGACAAAGGCCAGCTTGCGCCGTCCGGCTTCGCGCGCCACATGGCTGAAGGTGGCGGTGGCGTCGCTGTCGCGCATATCATGGGAATCCGAGCGCGGTGACAGATGCAGGCCGACCCGGTCGGCGCCCCAGACGGCGATGGCGGCGTCCACCACTTCCAGCATCAGCCGGGCCCGGTTTTCCAGCGAGCCGCCATAGGCGTCGGTGCGGCGGTTGGTGCCGTCGAGCAGGAACTGCTCGAGCAGATAGCCATTGGCGCCATGCACCTCGACGCCGTCGAAGCCGGCCCGCTGGGCGTTCTCCGCGGCAGTCCGGTAGGCCTGCAGGATCCCCGGGATCTCTTCGGTTTCCAGGGCCCGCGGGGTGACATAGGGGCGCTTGGGACGCAGCAGGCTCACCTCGCCCCTGCAGGCGATGGCGCTGGGTGCCACCGGCAACTGACCGTCGAGGAAATGCGGGTCGGAGACCCGCCCGACATGCCACAGCTGCAGAAAAATCAGCCCGCCGGCCTGATGCACGGCATTGGTGGTCAGCTTCCATCCCTCAACCTGCTCGGCCGACCAGATGCCGGGGGTGTCGGCATAGCCGACGCCCATCGGCGTCACCGAGGTCGCCTCGCTGAGGATCAGCCCGGCCGAAGCGCGCTGGCGGTAGTATTCCGCCATCAGCGCATTGGGCTGCCGGGCGGCGCCCGCCCGCGCCCGCGTCAGCGGCGCCATGATCACACGATTGGGCAGGGTCAGCGCCCCGACTTTGAGAGGGTCGAACAGTGTCGTCATGGTCTATTCCTTAAAAAAGAAGAAGAAGAAATAACACTGGTCTCAGGAATCGAAGTCAAGACCCATATTGCGGTAATGCTGACGGTCCTCCTGCCAGGACTCGCGGGTCTTGACATGCAGAAACAGATGGACCCGGCGCTCCAGCAGGATCTCCAATTCTCGCCGGGCCTGTTCGCCGATCGCCTTGATCCGCGCCCCGCCTTTACCGAGGACGATGGCCTTCTGGCTGTCCCGGACCACATAGATGGTCTGATCGATGCGCACGGCGCCGTCGTCCTGCTCGCGCCACATGTCGGTGTCCACCGTCGCCGCATAGGGAAGTTCCTGATGCAGCTGCAGAAAGATCTGCTCGCGGGTGACCTCGGCGGCCAGCAGCCGCTGCGGCATGTCGGAGATCTGGTCTTCGGGGAAATGCCAGGGCCCGAGCGGCAGATTGCCGACCAGATGCTTCATCAGGTCGCCGACGCCGTCGCCGGTCGCCGCGCTGATCATGAACACCGGGTCGAACACGCCGCTGGCCGTCAGGGCGGCGGCCAGGCCAAGCAGTTTGTGGCGCGGCACCAGGTCGATCTTGTTCAACACCAGACAGGCCTTGGCGGAGGACTCGCGCAGGCGGGCGACGATGCGCCGGCTGTCGTCATCCTCGCCGCGATGGGCGTCGATCATCACCACCGTCACATCGGCATCGGCCGCCCCGCTCCAGGCGGCCCGCACCATCGCCCGGTCAAGGCGCCGCTTGGGCTCGAAAATGCCGGGAGTGTCGATGAAGATCACCTGCGCCGCCGTCTCCTCGACGATGGCGATGCCCATCACCCGGCTGCGGGTGGTCTGCACCTTGGGTGAAACGATCGACACCTTGGCCCCGACCAACCGGTTGACCAGCGTCGACTTGCCGGCATTGGGCGGGCCGACGACGGCGACGAAACCACAGCGTTGTTCGTTCATTTGCTCACCGTCTCCAGCAGGGCGGTCGCCGCCGCCTGTTCGGCGGTGCGTTTCGAGGGACCGCGGGCGGCCACCGGCGCCAACCCGACCACCGACACCTCGACCGCGAATATCGGATCATGGGAGGGCCCTTCGATGCCGAGGACACGATACACCGGCAGCGGCTTGCCCAAACCCTGGGCCCATTCCTGCAGCGTCGTCTTGGCGTCCTTGGGCGGCGTCGCCGCCTCGGCCACCAGCGGCTCCCAGCAGCGGCGGATGATCTCCGCCGCCGGCGCCAGGCCGCCATCGGCATAGACGGCGCCCAGCACCGCTTCGCAGGCATCGGCAAGCATGGTGGGATTGTGGCGGCCGCCGCCCTCCTCCTCGCCGCGGGACAGGATGAGGGCGCGATCGAGGCCCAGCGTCAGCGCCACCCGGGCCAGCGCCTCGCGGCGCACCAGGGCGGCATGGCGCCGCGCCAGGGCGCCTTCGTTCTCGCCGGGAAAGCGGCGGTAGAGAACCTCGGCCACCACCAGGCCGAGCACCCGGTCGCCGAGAAACTCGAGGCGTTCATATTGGGTGCCGCGCCCTGTTCGCCGGCCGCTGCCGGCACTGGGATGGGTCAGCGCATCGCTCAGCAGCTGGGTCTCGACGAAGTGATAGCCGAGGGCGGCGACGATGGCGTCCAGGCTCATTGTCAATGGATGAGGGTGAGGAAACGGTCCCAGCGGATCGCCCAGGGCCAGCGCCAGAGTTCCCACAGGGCGGCCGAGCCGTCGGCGGAGAAGAAGATGATCTCGGCCCGACCGACCAGATTTTCCTCCGGCACATAGCCGACCGCGCCGAGAAAGCGGCTGTCCTGGGAATTGTCGCGGTTGTCCCCCATCATGAAATAATGGTTGGGCGGCACGACATATTCCGGCGTGTTGTCGGCCGTCGATTCGGATCCCGGATATTCGATGATGAGGTGGGTTCGGCCTTCCGGCAGCGTTTCGATGTACTGGGTGAAGATCTGGGCGCCGCCGCGCGGGTCGCGCTCGACATAATCCTCGATCTGCTTGCGCTCGGTGGCCTTGCCGTTGATGTACAGCACGCGGTGGATCACCTGGATATGGTCGCCCGGCAGACCGATGACCCGCTTGATGTAATCCGTTCGATTGTCGGAGGGAACCTTGAAGACGGCGACGTCGCCGCGCTCGGGCATCTTGAAAAACACCCGGCCGTCGAAAAGATGCAGGCTGAGCGGCATGGAATGCCGGCTGTATCCGTAAGAATATTTGGCGACAAATAAATAATCGCCAACCAACAATGTCGGAACCATCGACTTCGAGGGAATATTAAACGGCTCGAAGGCCAAAGTTCGCACAACCAGGGCGATGAGGACCGCGTAAACCACCGTGCGGATGGTTTCGCCGAGACCGCCGTGCTTTTTTCGTGAGCCGCCCATGACACCTGAGATACAAAATTTATGCCGGGTGAGAAAGCCCGACCCGTCTGTCCCTGTCAAGAGCCAGCAATGGCCGAGATCACCACCACCGCTTCGGCCAGGGGATATTCGTCGGTCATCGTCAGGTCGATGCGGGCCGCCATCCCGGCCGGCAGCAGGGCCGCCAGCCGCCGCGCGGCGCCGCCGGTCAGCCGCAAAACCGGCTGGCCGCCCGGTTGGTTGACGACCCCGAGGTCGCGCCAGAAGACGCCATGGCGGAACCCGGTGCCCAGCGCCTTGGCACAGGCCTCCTTGGCGGCGAAGCGCTTGGCCAGCGTCGCCGCCACCGCCCGGGGAACGCCTGCCCGGCGCTCGGCCTTGGCCCGTTCCTCGTCGGTGAAGACCCGCCTGAGGAAGCGCTCGCCGAACCGTTCGACGGTCTGTTCGATGCGGCGGATGTCGACCAGATCGTTGCCGATGCCGATGATCATGCCGATTTCCGCCCGCCGCCGGCGGCGCGGGCCTGGTCCATGGCGGCGCGCATGCGGCGGATGGCGGCGTCGAGGCCGCAAAAGATCGCCTCGCCGATGAGGAAATGGCCGATATTGAGCTCGGCGATGGTGGCGATGGCGGCCACCGGCCCCACCGTCTCGAAGGACAGGCCATGGCCGGCATGGCATTCCAGCCCCAGCGCCGCCGCCGCCGCCGCCGCCTCGACGAGGCGCGCCAGTTCCGCCTCGCGCCTGGCGCCGACGGCGTCGCAATAGGCGCCGGTATGCAGTTCCACCACCGGCGCGCCGACCGCCACCGCCGCCTCCAGCTGGCGGCGGTCCGGTTCGATGAACAGCGACACCCGCACCCCCGCTTCGCCAAGGGCGGCGACCATCGGCCGCAACCGGGCGGAAGCGCCGGCGGCATCGAGACCGCCCTCGGTGGTGCGCTCCTCCCG
>DUZF01000095.1 GCA_013349665.1 Rhodospirillaceae bacterium
CGGAGGATGCGCGCCGGCAGCACCGGACAGTCATATTTGAGGGCGAACGCCGCCAAAGCCGGGGCGGTCATCGCCGGTCGGCCGAAAAACGGCGCGGCGATGCCGTCATTCATCTTCTGGTCGACCAGCATGCCGACATGCTCGCCTTTGGCCAGCAGTCCGAGGGCCGTCCGCGCGCCGGCGGAGCCCTTGGGGATCAGCGTCACCCCTTCGTTATGGCGGCCCCGCCGGTACAGCCAGTGCAAATAACGGTTGTTGGCGGCGCGATAGACCAGATGTACGCGCAGCCCATAATGGAAGGCCGTCGGTCCCATCAGCTCCCAATTGGCCAGATGGCCGGAAAACAGCAGTCCGGGCCGGCCGTCGTCGCGCAGGGCGAGGATATGCTCTTCGCCCTCTACCTCGACCCGTTGGCCGGGGCCGAAGGCGAAGTCTTCGATATGGGGAAATTCGGCCACCGTGCGGCCCAGATTATCCCACATCCGGCGGAGCACCTGTTCCCGCTCGCCGGCGCTCAAGGCCGGCATGGCGGCCTGCAGATTGCGTCGGGCCCGCCGGCTGACGGACAGACGGGGGCCGGCATGGCGGCCGATCCAGCCGCCGACCGCCGAGGCGGCATCCAGCGGCAGCAGGCGAAAGGCGTGGAACAGCAGCCAGATCAGCGCCGCCTCCAGACGGGGCGGCAACTCCCGCCGCTTCATCGCGCCGCGCTCCCCCGCAGAGCGGGGGCCAGGGCCATCATCAGAGCGGCTTCGTCATCCCAGGTGACGGTGATCCTGAGGACCGCCACCTGTTCCTGAAGATGAAAGGGAATGCGCACCTTGTCCTTGGCGGTGGTGATCAGCACCGCCGCATGTTTTTCGGCCAGCTCGATCAGTTCGCTGACTTCGCTCGGGTGATAGAGGTGGTGGTCGGGGAAGTCGTAAGTCTCGATCAGTTCGGCGCCGAGGGACCTGAGGCTGTGAAAGAACTTTTCGGGGCGGCCGATACCGGCGAAGGCGACCACCTGCTGTCCCTTCAGCACATCGGCTTCCGCCTCCGGCTCCAGCCTGGCCCGCAGCACCGGAAGAGTCCCCAGCCGGGCCGCCACCTTGCGCCGGTCGTCGCCGAGGATCACCGCCGCGGTAGCCCGCCTGACACCCTGCTCCACCGGTTCGCGCAGGGGGCCTGCGGGGATGCAGCGGCCCGCGCCGAAGCCGACATGGCCGTCGACGATGAGCAGCGCCACGTCGAAATGCAGTGACGGGTCCTGGAAGCCGTCATCCATGACGATGCAGCTGGCCCCGGCGGCGACCGCCGCCTTCACGCCGGCCACCCGGTCGGCGGCCACCCAGCAGGGGGCGAAGGCGGACAGCAGCAGCGGTTCATCGCCAACCTGGCGGGCGCGATGGCGGTGCGGGTCGATCAGCAGCGGGCCCTTTTCCGAGCCGCCATAGCCGCGGGACAGGAAATGCGCCCCCGGCAGCAGGCGGGCGACGGAACAGGCCACCGGCGTTTTGCCGGCGCCGCCGGCCACCAGATTGCCGACGCAAACCACCGGGACCGGGGCTTTCCAGGGTTTGCATGAGGTGGCGCGGTGCCTGGCGCCCACCGCCCACAGCCAGCCCAGCGGGGCCAGCAGGACCGAAAGCGGGCCGCCCTTCAGCCAGAAGTCAGGCGCCTGCATGATGATGTCTCGTGGGGGTGGCCAGCCAGGGCTGCAATTCCGCCAGGACGGCATCGAGCACCCCATCCTCGGTCGAGGCGAAGGTCCGGGCCATGGCGCCGGTGCGGGCCACCAGCGCGGCGTCGGCGAGACGCAGGCGTACCGCCTCGGTGAGCGCCCGGACGTCGCTCACCCGTTCGGCGGCGCCAACGGCGCACATGCGCTGGGCGATATCCTGGAAGTTGCCCATATGCGGACCGAACATCACCGAGGCGCCAAGGCGGGCCGGTTCCAGCGGGTTCTGTCCCCCCTGGCCGGCCAGGCTCTTGCCCATGAAGACGATCGGTGCCAGGCGCATGAACAGCCCCAGTTCTCCCATGGTGTCCGCCAGCAGTATGCCACAATTCTCGTCGATTTCCTGGCAGATTGAGCGTTGCCGGACCGCAAGGCCGAGACTGCCCAACTGTTCGGCGATGGCGGCGCCGCGCTTGGGGTGGCGGGGCACGATGATGGTCAGCAGGCGCGGATGGGCGGCGGCGAGGAGGCGATGCGTCTCGGCGGCGATCAATTCCTCGCCGTCATGGGTGCTGGCCGCCAGCCAGCGTGGCCGTCCGTTGAGGCTGTCGGCCAGCGCCGTCAGTTGCGCGTCATCCACCGGCAGCGGCGGCGAGGCGAATTTAAGGTTGCCGCAGAAGCTTACCTTGGGGGCCCCGAGGGCCGCCAGCCGCTGGGTGTCGGTGGGCGTCTGGCCGAGACAAAGGACAAAACCCGACAGCAGGCGGCGGATGACGCCGGGCAGGCAACTCCAGCGGGCATAGGAGGTGTCGGAAACCCGGCCGTTCAGCAGGATCATGGGGATCGAGCGGTCGGCGGTTTCCGTCACCAGGTTGGGCCAGAATTCGGATTCCGCCCACAGGGCCAGATCCGGACGCCAGTGATCGAGGAAACGGCGCACCCAGGGCAGGCGGTCGACCGGCGCATATTGATGAATGGCGCCGTTGGGCAGGCGCTTGGCCATCAGATCTGCCGAGGTGACGGTGCCGGTGGTGACCAGAACGGTCTGCTCCGCCTGCGTCACCAGATGCTCGATCACCGGCAGCATGGATACCGATTCGCCGACGCTCGCCGCATGCAGCCAGATCAGGCGCCCGGCCGGACGCGGCAGTCCGGCAATGCCCAGACGCTCGCCGAAGCGATGGCGGTCCTCCTTGCCATGGGCCAGGCGGCGCTTCAGGAAGCTGGTGATCAGCGGTGTCCCGAGGATGGTCAGCAGACGGTAAAGGCCCAGGATCACCGGCCGCCCTCCATCGCCGCGACACGCTCGACGGGGCGATGCCCCATGCGGGAATCGGCCTCGTCGGTAAGCGCGTTCAGGCTGTCTTCGATGGCCCGGCGGGCGGTTTCGATCTGTTCCTGGCCGGCGTCGGCGGCGACCCGGATCGGCGCGCCCCACAAAAATATCCCGCGGGAGAACGGCCAGGCCAGAATGAAACGGTCCCAGCTGCCGATGACGCGGCGCCGGCTGACGGAATAGGAACAAGGGATCACCGGCGCCCCCGACAGCCGGGCCAGTTGCGCGATGCCGTCGGTCGCCGTCATCCGCGGCCCGCGCGGTCCATCCGGAGTGATGCCGACACAACGGCCGGCCTTCAGGGTCTTGAGCATGGCCCTCAGCGCCGCCGAGCCGCCGCGCGACGACGACCCGGCCACCGTGTCGATGCCGAAATGGCTGACCGTGCGGGCGATGATCTGGCCGTCGCGGTGCTGGGAGATCAGCATGCTGATGGCGACGCCGGGCCGCCAGGCCCGCGGCATCATCAGGATGCGGCCATGCCAGAAGGCGAGGATGAAGGGGCTGCCCCGATCCCAGAAGCCCGCCGGCACATCGCCGCCGGCCACCGTCCAGCGGCCGGTGAGATAGACGATGCGGATATACAGGGCCGCCAGGCGGCACAGCGCGCCGCGGACCTCGTCCCGACCGGTCAAGGCCTTGAACAGGCTCACCGGACCAGCCGCGCCATTATCGCCTCCGTTATAAGACTCCGACTGGCTTCATAACCTGCCCGAAGGCGGGCGGCAATTCCGCAAATCACAGGCCTTTGGGATCGCCGACGATGACGGCGGCCAGATGCTCGGCGTCCAGCAGCCGTTTTGCCACCCGATGGACGTCCTCGAGAGTCACGGCATCGATCAGCCGGGCCCGTCGCTGCAGATAATCGATGCCCAGATTGTCCATCTGGATGGTCACCAGCAGCCGGGCGATGGACGAGGTGCTGTCCAGTTGCAGCGGGAACGAGCCGTTCAGATAGGTTTTGGCATTGGCCAGTTCCGCAGCCGTCACGCCTTTATCGGCCATCCGTCGCCATTCCTCGCCGATCAGCCGCAGGCTTTCGGCGACACGGTCGTTGCGGCTGGCGACGCCGCCGAAGATCAGTCCGCCATGGTCATAGGGGCGCAGATAGCTGTAGACGCTATAGGCCAGGCCGCGCTTGACCCGCACCTCGGTCAGCAGGCGCGACGAAAAGCCGCCGCCGCCGAGGATATAATTCATCACATAGGCGGCATACCAGTCGGGGTCGTCGCGCTTCAGGCCCGCCGATCCGAACTGGACCACGCTTTGCGGGATTTGCCTTCTGATAACCTCCTTTTGGCCATGGGCCTCGGGGGTCACCTCGGCCACCGCGATCGGCGCCGCCCGGGCCGGCAGCCCGCCGAATACCTGGTCCAGCGCCATGCCCAAAGCCTCCGGCCGGATGTCGCCGACCACCGCCACCGTCAGCTGGTCGCGGCCGAGATGGGCGGCCACCCAGTCCTTGAGATCCATGGCGGTAATGGCCTTGACGGTGTCTTCCCGGCCGTCGCTGGGACGGCCATAGGGGTGATCGGGAAACATCATCCGGGAGAAGGCGCGCCCGGCGATGGCGTCGGGGTCCTGTTCCTGTTGCGACAATTCGGCCAGGCTCTGGGCGCGCACCCGTTCCACCGCCGTGGGGTCGAAGCGCGGCTGGGTGAGGGACAGGCGCAGCAGGTCGAAGGCGGTGTCGCGGTTGTCGGTCAGGGTTTTCAGATGGCCGTAAACGGCATCCTCGCCGGCCGAGAAGCCCAGCGAAATGGCCAGATCGTCCAGCTTTTCATGGAAGGCCCGCGAATCGAGGTCGCCGGCGCCCTCATCGAGCAGGTTGCAGACCATCTCGGCCAGGCCGCTTTTGTCCGCCGGATCGACGGCGCTGCCGCCGCGTAGGGCAAAGCTGACGGAAATGATCGGGTTGGCGCGGTCTTCCACCAGCCAGGCCTCGATGCCTCCCGGACTGACCACTTTTTGCACATCGACGGCATGGGCCGGCAGGATCGGCCACAGGCAGATCAGGGCCGTCACCAGAAGGCGGAGTCTGCTCACCGGAGTTCCCTCCCGCTTAGTCCGGCCGGCGGCCGGTTCGACGGCGGCGACGTCACCGCCTCGGTGGTCGCCTCGCCGGCCGCGGCCGGCAGCAACTGGCCGGTCACCGACCGCTCGTCCCTGAGGATCGCCCGTGCCGCCTCGTTCACCTGGGCGGGGGTGACGGCGGCGACGCGGTCCGGCCAGGCCTCCTCTTCCTCGATGCTGCCGCCCGTGGTCAGGGTCTGACCGAGGACGCGAGCGCCGGCCTGCAGGGAATCCCTGGCATAGGCGACGGTGGCGCGCAGGCGTCCCTTGGCGCGGGCCACCTCCTGCTCGCTCAGGCCGTCCTTGGCAACGCGGGCGATCTGCTCGGCCATGGCGGCGCCTAGGCGGTCCATGGAAATTCCCGGTCGCGGACTGGCCTGGAAGGCGAAGGAGGTCAGGCCGACCGCGTCCGGGTCATAGGCGGCGGTCACCGAGGTCGCCAGTTCCTGGTCAACCACCAGCGACTGGTACAGGCGGCTGGTGGCGCCGCCGCCCAGGACCTCGGCCAGGACCTGCAGCGGATAGGCCTGCGCGGCATCGCCCTTGTGATAGCTGGGGGCCAGATAGAGCCGGCTCCAGGACGGCTGATGCACCTCCGGGTCGCGCAGCAGCACACTGCGCGCCGCCACCGGCAATGGTTCCTCGCCATGCTCGCGGGATGGCAGGGGGCGGGCCGGAATGCGGCCAAAGATACGTTCGGCGAGGGGCCTGACGCGGGCGGCGGTGACGTCGCCGCCGATCACCAGCACGGCGTTGTTGGGGGCGTACCAGCGATGATAGAAATCGGTCACGTCCTTCAGGCTGTAGCCCTCGATGTCACTGCGCCAGCCGATCACCGGGTGGTGGTAGGGATCGTTCACATGCAGCGCCGCTTCCATCTGCTCGTCGAGAAGCCCCTGCGGTTCGTTTTCCACCCGCATCCGCCGTTCCTCCAGCACCACCTGGCGCTCCGGCTGGAAGTCGGAGTCCTTTAACGCAAGATTAGCCATGCGGTCGGCTTCCAGCGTCATCACCAGTTCCAGCTTGTCGGCGGCGACGTTCTGGAAATAGGCGGTGTAATCGGCGGTGGTGAAGGCGTTGTCGCGCCCGCCATTGGTGGCGACGATATGGGAAAACTGTCCGGCCGGCACCGTCCTGGTGCCTTTGAACATCATATGTTCAAGCATATGGGCAAGGCCGGTCTTGCCCTGGGTCTCATCGGCGGCGCCGACCCGGTACCAGACCATATGGCTGATCACCGGCACCCGGTGGTTGGGAATCACCACCACCAGCAAGCCGTTCTTCAGGGTGAAGCTTTCCGGATAAAAGACGCCGGCGGCGACCGACGGTTGCGACAGGACCGACAGGGCGGCGGCAATGCCGCCCGCCGCCAGCCAGCGGGTCAACGATTTCATCGGTCCTCCGCGAAAGGGTGCTCGTAACGCAACCGATATAGGGGGTCACCCCATCCTGGGCAAGCCGAGCTAGAAGATGTCTTCCAGCCAGCCCTTGCGACGACGGACGATTTCCGGGGTGTTGCCTTCGACCGGCGACTTGCCGGTGGCGGCGTTGTCGCGCAGACGCTTGGCTTCCTTGGCGGCGTCGATGACCACGCCCGGCTGCGGTTTTTCCTGCCAGAAGAGGATCTTGTCGGTGAAGCCGTTGTCGGCTTCGATGAGCTTGGTGGTCTCCTCATTGACCTTGCGCCGCACGTCCGGTTCCGGCTTGTCGGCGCCGGACTTGGCGAGCAGAAGCTGTTCACCCTGACTGCGTCCGCTGAAATTACCGGCGCCGGCGCCGGCACCGGCGCCCTTGCTGCCGAGCAAGGCGCCTTTGGCCTGGTCACGTACGGTTCCCTCCTGCGGGCGTGGCGCCCCGGGGTTTGGCGGCCGCAGCGAGAAATCCGGCGGCTGCGACAACGGCGCCCTGGAAACGACGGTGAATTCGTCGGGCGGTGCCTTGTCATAGCCGAGCGCCCGGCGGGCGTCGGAGCATCCGGAGAGGGCAAGGACGGCAAGACCCGCGGCGACGGCTGCGCGGCAGATCCTGAGGGGCGAGGCGTGAGTGCTTATCATGGCGTATTCTTATGCGAAAGCCGGTTGCCAAACAAGGAATCGAATACAAGAAGTGCGGCGCCGATGCAAATCGCCGAATCCGCGACATTGAATGCCGGCCACCAGTCGAATGCGCCGATATGGACATAGATGAAATCCACCACCGCGCCGAAGCGCAGGCGGTCTATCACATTGCCCAGCGCGCCGCCGACCACCAGGCCCATGGTGGCCAGAGACAGACGGGTTTCCGCCTTGGCCATCCAGCCGATCATCACTGTTCCGATGATCACGGCCAACGCGGTAAAGATCCAGGCGTTGTAGGCCCCATGGTTGTTGCCGAGACCGAAGCTGACCCCGGTGTTCCAGCTGAGCACGAAATCGATCACCGGCGCCACCGTCACCCGGTCGGCGGCGGCAAACGGCGTTCCGTTGACCCCCGGCGGGCGCATGAGATCGAGGATCTCGGTCTTGCTGGCCTGGTCGGCGACGGCGACCAGGGCGGCTAAGCCCAAGCCGCGGCGCACCCGCGTCAGTTGCGGCGATGACCAGCCGGGAAAGGTCACGGGGTCGCCGCCATCCGGTCGACGGCATCGGCACAGCGGCCGCACAGGCCGTCATGACTGTGCCCTGAACTGTGGCTGCCTACCTCCGGCAAGACTTTCCAGCAGCGTTCGCAGCGGTTTCCCGCCGCCGGCGCGAAGACGACGCCGACGCCCGGCACATCGGCCAGTGCGAAGGCCTCGGCCGGCGGGGCGCCGGTGACGATCTCGACGGCCGAGGTGATGGCGATCTCGGCCAGATCCAGGCCGTCCAAGACGGCGGCGTCGGCCAGATAGACCCTGGGCGCCGCCTGCAGGCTGGAGCCGATACGCTTGGCGGCGCGTTCCACCTCCAGCGCTCCGGTGATCACCCGGCGGAGATCGCGGATCTTTTCCCAGCGGGCGGCCAGGGCATCGTCCAGCCAGCCGGCTGGCAGTTCGGGGAACAACTGCAGGTGGATGCTCTCGGCGCTGTCCTGATGCCGGCAGAGCCAGGCTTCCTCGGCGGTGAAGCAAAGGAACGGGGCCAGCCAGCACACCAGGCAATTGAACAGCTGGTCCATCACCGTGCGCGCGGCGCGGCGCCGCGTATCGTCGGGATGGTCGCAGTACAGCGCGTCCTTGCGGATGTCGAAATAAAAGGCCGACAGATCGACGGTGCAGAAGCTCAGCAGTTCGGCGAACAGGGAATGGAACTGGTAGTCGTCGCAGGTCCGGCGCAGCTGTCCGTCCAGTTCCGCCAGACGATGCAGGATCCATTGCTCGAGTTGCGGCATCTCGGCCCGGTCCAGGCGTTCGGTCTCGGAAAAGCCGTTGAGCGCGCCCAGCAGATAGCGCAGCGTATTGCGCAGCCGGCGATAGGCGTCGACCTGGGTCTTGATGATTTCCGGGCCGATCCGCAGATCCTCCGAATAGTCCGAGGCGACCACCCACAGGCGCAGGATGTCGGCTCCGTAGCTCGCCACCACTTCCTGCGGGGCCACAACATTGCCCAGGGATTTGGACATCTTGCGGCCTTCCTCGTCGAGCACGAAGCCATGGGTCAGCACCGCGTCATAGGGCGCGCGACCGCGGCTGCCGCAACTTTCCAGCAGCGAGGAGTGGAACCAGCCGCGATGCTGGTCGGATCCTTCGAGATAAAGCGAGGCCGGCCAGGCCAGGTCCCAGGGGCCGTTTTCCAGGACGAAACTGTGGGTGCAGCCGGAATCGAACCACACATCCAGGATGTCGGTTACCTTTTCCCAGTCTTCTGCCCGGTAGGTGGGGCCGAGGAAACGCTCGGCCGGCGAGGCGAACCAGGCGTCGGCGCCCTCGGCCTCGATGGCGGCGGCGATGCGGTCGATGACCGCCTGGTCGCGCAGGACCTCGCCGCTGTCGCGGCGGACGAAGACGGTGATCGGCACACCCCAGGCGCGTTGCCGCGAGACGCACCAGTCGGGGCGGCTTTCCACCATCGAGCGGATACGGTTGCGGCCCTGCGCCGGCACCCAGCGGCAGGCGTCGATGGCGGCCAGCGCCTTGGCCCTGAGGTCGTTGGTCTCCATGCTGATGAACCACTGCGGCGTGGTACGGAAGATCAGCGGCGCCTTCGAGCGCCAGGAATGAGGATAGCTGTGCAGCAGCTTGCCGCTGGCCAGCAGGGCACCGACCGCCTTCATCGCCTCGAGCATCGGCTTGGCGGCCGGCGAATAATATTTGCCGTCCTTGCCTTGCGCCAGCACCGAACGGCCGGCGAAAATCGGCACGGCGGGGTGGTAGCTGCCGTCCGGCAGCACGGTTTCGGGAACCGCGATGCCGTGGGCCATGCCGAGATGCCAGTCGTCGTCGCCATGGCCGGGGGCGATATGCACGAAGCCGGTGCCGACATCGCCGGTGACGAAGCCGCCGGGCAGCAGCGGCACCGGGAAGCTGTAGCCGCCGCCGGCCTCGGGATGGTCGGCGAGCGGATGGCGGGCGACGCAGCCGGCGAGATCGCGGCCGCTCATCGCCGCCAGCACCCGATGGGCGGTCACTTTGGCTTCGGCCAGCACCTGCGGCGCCAGTTGGGCATTGAGCAGCAGACGCTCGCCGGGAACCGCCAGGCTGCCCTCGGCGACCGCATCGACGGCGATCAGCTGATAGTCGAGATCCGGCCCATAGGCGACCGCCCGGTTGCCGGGAATGGTCCAGGGGGTGGTGGTCCAGATGACCACCCGGGCGCCCTCCAGGTCGGGTCTGGACACCTTGGCCAGCGGGAAGCGGGTCCAGATGGTGACCGAACTGAGGTCGTGATATTCCACCTCGGCCTCGGCCAGTGCGGTTTTCTCCACCACCGACCACAGAACCGGCTTGGCGCCTTTATAAAGGCTGCCGTTGACGACGAATTTGCCGAGCTCCCGGGAGATCGCCGCCTCGGCCCGGAAGGCCATGGTGGTATAAGGTGTCTGCCAGTCGCCTTCGACTCCCAGGCGCTTGAACTCGTCCCGCTGCACGTCGATCCAGTGCTGGGCGAACTGGCGGCATTCCTGGCGGAAGGCGATGGGATCGACGGCGTCCTTGTCGAGGCCGGCCTCACGGTATTTCTCTTCGATCTTCCATTCGATGGGCAGGCCATGGCAATCCCAGCCGGGCACGTAATTGGCGTCGAAGCCGCGCATTTGCTGGCAGCGGTTGATGACGTCCTTGAGAATCTTGTTGAGCGCGTGGCCGATATGCAGATGGCCGTTGGCGTAGGGCGGTCCGTCATGGAGGACGAATTTCGGCCGCCCTTTCGAGCGGCCGCGCAAGGTGCCGAACAGGTCCATGGCCGCCCAGCGCTCGAGCAGCCGCGGTTCGAGGTCGGGCAGGCCGCCTTTCATCGGAAAATCGGTTTTCGGCAGGAAGACGGTGGTTTTGTAATCCATGATGTCTCTGTCGTCAGGGCTATGCCGCCAGAATCCGCCGGGCGGCCTGGCAATCTTGGTGGATCTGGGCCTGCAGCTGGGCGGCGTCGTCGAACCGCTGTTCGCCGCGCAGATGGTCGACCAGCGCCACCCGCAAATGGCGACCGTAAAGGTCGCCGGTGAAATCGAAAAGGTGCACCTCGAGCAACATGCCGTCCTTGGCGAAAGTCGGCCGGCGGCCGTAATTGGCCACTCCCGGCAGCCAGGTGACGGCACCGCCGCTGTCGATGGCGGCGCGCACCGCATAGACGCCGGCGGCAGGATGCAGGAAGTCGCCGGTTTCGATATTGGCGGTGGGGAACCCCAGTTGGCGCCCGCGATGGTCGCCATGCTCGACCCGGCCTTCGATTTCCCAGTCCCGGCCCAACAGTTGGGCCGCGTCGCGCGGTCTGGCGCCGGTCAGCAGGTCGCGGACCCGGCTCGACGAGGTGACGTCGCCGGCCGCGTCGCAGACCGGGCCGATGGTGGTCACCCTGAAGCCGCGCTCGGCCGCCCGCGCGGCCAGCATGTCGACGGTGCCGGCGCGCCGGTGGCCGAAGGCGAAATCATAGCCGGCGACCACATGACTGACGCCGAGGCCGGCGACCAGTACCTCGTCGATGAACTGTTCGGCGCTGTGGGCGGCGAAAGCCAGGTCGAAATGCTGCATCAGCAGAAAATCCAGGCCCAGCGCCTCGATCAGTCTTGCCTTGATGCGGAACGGGGTCAGGCGGAAGGACGGCTGTTCGGGATTGAACACGGCGCGCGGATGCGGCTCGAAGGTCATGACGCCGG
>DUZF01000096.1 GCA_013349665.1 Rhodospirillaceae bacterium
TTTCAAGGCCAATGTCGGCTGCTATGAATGCCACAAGGCGGCACCGGGGGCCCCCGACGCCTACAAGCACAAGGAGCAGGTCATCACCACCCTGGTGACGCCCAAGCGCTGTGCCGAATGCCATGAACGCGAGGTCAAGGAATTCGACGCCTCGCATCACGCCACCGGCGGGTTGATCATTAATTCGCTCGACAACACCCTGGCCGAGGTGATCGAAGGCAGCATCCATCCGGGCCTGGCGCTGAACGGCGAATCGCCGGTCTCGGTGCAGGGCTGCTGGCAATGCCACGGCTCGCTGATCAAAGTCGGCGAGGGCGGCAAGCTCGACCCCTCGACCTGGCCCAACACCGGTATCGGCCGGCTCAATCCCGACGGCAGCAAGGGCGCCTGCACGGCCTGCCACCAGCGCCACCTGTTCTCCAAGGCGGAAGCGCGTCAGCCGGAAGTCTGCGGCAAATGCCATCTCGGCCCCGACCATCCGCAAAAGGAAATCTACGACGAATCCAAGCACGGCATCGCCTACCGGACCAATCTGGCGGCGATGAACCTGAATGCCAAAACCTGGATCGTCGGCCAGGACTACACGGCGGCGCCCACCTGCGCCACCTGCCATATGTCGGCCACCAAGGACCTGCCGGTAACCCACGATATCGGCGCCCGTATTTCCTGGAACCTAAGGCCGCCGGTCTCGCCGCGCATCGACGCCAAGGCCATTTCCGAAGGCAAGACGGTCAAGCCCTGGGCCGAGCGCAAGGCCGATATGCAGCAGGTCTGCGTGGCCTGCCATCAAAAGGAGTGGACCGACAACTGGTACACCCAGTTCGACGCGGTGGTGAATATCTACAACGAAAAATTCGCCAAACCCGGCTCCGCCATCATGAAGAGCCTGACCGACAATGGGCTGATCACCAAGGTTGACTTCGACACCAGGATCAAATGGACCTGGTTCTATCTATGGCATCATGAAGGCCGCCGGGCCCGCCATGGCGCCGCCATGCAGGGACCCGACTACACCCAATGGCATGGTTTCTACGAAGTGGCCGAGAAGTTCTATTCCCAGTTGATCCCCGAAGCCCGCGACATAACCGAGAAGGCCAAGGCCCAGGGCAAAGCCGAGCAGGCGGCGGCGGTCGACAAGGTAATCGACGACATCCTGGCCCGGCCCGAGCATGTGTGGTTCCTCGGTCAGCCGGTTCCCGGCAAAGCCGAGCACGACGCCGAACGCAAAGAGAAAATGAAAGCCTTCGGCCAATATTAGAAAAACCGGTAATCAGCGGATGACGACCCGATCGTCATCCGCTGACTGATTTTTTGAGGGAGCTGCTGTGAGCGCGCCGCTTCAAGGCGGCGGCCAGCTTGAGGTCGGTGGTCAGGATGTGGTTGGACAGCCATTCGCGGGTGATGGCCGCCAGCCGCCCCTCGAATCTATGGCCCTCGCCCGCCGCCAACTGCTGGCGGATGCGCTCGATCTGGCGGGTAAACGCCGCGTGCTGGGCGCGATGCGGAATGGTCAGATTGTCCTTGAGACCGACCATCAGTTCTTCCTCATAGGCGAAGTGTTCCCGGCTGTAGGCGATGAGTTCTTCGAACAGATCGGCGAGCCGCGCCGGATCGCGCTGGTTCAGATTGATGAGATTGATGATGTTGACGAAATGCCGGTGCTGGCGGTCCATCTCGGTAATGCCGGTGGCGAAGGTGAAGGACCAGGACAGGTAGGGTTCGGCGTTCTTTGCGGCGTGGATCGGCATGGTCCGGTGGCTGACCGGATGGTCCTCGAGGAAGTCCATCAGTTTGGCCTCGCGGATCGGCCGCGAAAAGTAATAGCCCTGGATCGCCGAGCAGCCGTTGCGTTCGAGGAAGGACATCTGTTCGGGAGTTTCCACCCCTTCGGCGACGGTGGCGAGACCGAGCGCGTCGGCGAGGCCGATGATGGCCAAAACGATGGAGCGGGCATCGTCATTGCGGATGAAGGACTGGTCGATCTTGAGGTAATCGATGGGCAGCCGGTGCAGATAGGACAGCGAGGAATAACCTGTGCCGAAATCGTCCAGCGCCAGCACGATACCCAGCTGTTTCAAACGCTCCAGCACCACCTTGCTGTTTTCGAAATCGCCGATGAAGGCGCTTTCGGTGATTTCCAGGGTCAGCAGGCCGCGGCCGATACCGTCGAGCGCCCCCGCCACATGCTCCACCAGATCGCCCTCGGCCAATTGCAGCGCCGACAGATTGACCGCCACCTTCAGCCCGGTGCGGCGGATCAGGGCGCAAGCCTGGCTCAGCACATAGCGGCCGATATCGCTGATCATGCCGCTGTCCTCGGCCATCGGGATGAATTTGGCCGGACTGATCAGCCCAAGCGTCGGATGCTGCCAACGGACCAGCGCCTCGGCCCCCAGCAGGGAGCGGGTGGCGATGTTGAGCTGCGGCTGGTATTCGACGAACAGCTGCGACGGAATACCGGATTTGAGGCTGGATTCGATGGTCAGGGTCGCCACCGCCTCGGCGTTCATCCGCTCGGTGTAGAACTGGAAATTGTTCCGGCCGCTGGCCTTGGCATGATACATCGCGGCGTCGGCATTCTTGATCAGTTCGCCGGCGGTGTCGCCGTCGGCGGGATAGAGGCTGAGCCCGATGCTCGGGGTCACCGACAGCGAATGATTGTCCAGATGGTAGGGTTCGCGCAGGCTACGCAGAATTTTCTTGACCACCTGGGCGACGTCCATCGGCGTCTGCAGGCCGGTCAGCACCAGCAGGAACTCGTCGCCGCCCTGGCGGCTGACGGTGTCGGTGCCGCGCACCGAGGACGACAGGCGGGTGGCCGCCTCCCTCAGCAGGCGGTCCCCAAGGTCATGGCCGAGGGCGTCGTTGACCTGCTTGAAGCGGTCGAGATCAAGGAAGGCGACGGCGAACACTTCCCCGTCGCGCCTGGCCCGGGCGATGGTCTGCAGGATGCGGTCCTCCAGCAGGACGCGGTTGGGCAGGCCGGTCAGCGAATCGTGATGGGCGAGGAAGCTGATGCGTTCCTCGGCCTCCTTGAAGGCGGTGAGGTCCTGCAGCATCTCCAGCGCCCCCACCACCTTGCCCTTCGACAGCAGGGGACGCGCCTCGAACACCAGATAGCGGCGTTTGCCGTTCAACGACTCGAACCAGCCTTCCGCCTTGACGGCGTCGAAGGCGAATTCCGCTTTGCCGTGTCTCTGGTAATGCTCGGCGATTTCGTCGGTGGCGTTCTCCAGGACAAGGTCGGCCAGACAGGGCCGAGGTTCCGCATAAAACCCCGACCACTGAAGATCTGTGCCCAGCAAAGTTCCGGCAGCAATCCCCGTCAGCAATTCGCAGGCGCGGTTCCAGGCCAGGACCTTATGGTTCTTATCGATTATAAACGCCGGGACGCTTATCGCGTTCAGCGCTTGGGCCGTCATTTCCATCGACGTTTCCCAATATTTCCTCCCAGTCCGGAGGTTATACCTCAATGGCGGGGAAAATAAAAATTCTGGTCAGCTATATAGACCGAAAGTATATGCTTTACTGTGACTCCAGAAAATCGGCACAACCGGATGCGCTGCGAGCGATGAACGCCATACTGCCGCTGTCCATTGAAGGCCTGTCCTACCGCGCCGGCGACAGCCTCCTGCTGCGCGACGTCACCGCCGTTCTGCCCAAGGGGCGCCGCACCGTCATCCTCGGTCCCAACGGCGCCGGCAAGAGCCTGCTGCTGCGCCTGTGCCATGGTTTGCTGAGGCCCACCGCCGGCGGCCTGACCTGGAACGTCGTGCTGGGAGAACGCGATCTGCGCCGCCGCCAGGCGATGGTCTTCCAGCGACCGCTGCCGTTGCGCCGCAGCGCGCTGGCCAATGTCGAATATCCCCTGGCCCTGGCCGGCGTCGGTCGCGCGGAACGCCGGCGGCGGGCCCGTCTGGCGCTGGACCATTTCGGCCTGCTTGATCTGGCCGCCCGCCCGGCCCGCCTGCTGTCGGGGGGTGAACAGCAGCGTCTGGCCCTGGCCCGGGCCTGGGTGATGGCGCCCGAGTTGCTGTTTCTCGACGAGCCGACCTCGGCCCTTGATCCCGCCGCCACCCATGCCGTCGAGAAGGCGGTGCGCGACTTCCATCAGGCGGGGACGACCATCGTGATGAGCACCCATGACCTGGCCCAGGCCCGGCGCATCGCCGAGGACGTGCTGTTCATGTTCCAGGGACGGATGCTCGAACACGACAACGCCGAGCGGTTCTTCGCGCAGCCGGCGACCCCGGAAGCGCGGGCTTTCCTGGCCGGCGAACTGGTCTGGTGACATCGATCTTGAACCGCGTCGGGAAAATCGGTAACTAACCTCCACCCGACGCCGGTGGCGTTCCCGGGGCGTGGAGATTTTGACCGCTTGCTGCCACGTAAAATCCAAGGCTAAGTGGGTGCATCCGATGTCATCCGTCGATGCCCCAGGTCGCGCCGTACCGGAGGATCGACAATGTCCAAAGCCAACTATCTTTTTACCAGCGAATCAGTGTCCGAGGGGCATCCCGACAAGGTCTGCGACCGCATTTCAGACGCCATCGTCGACACCTTCCTCAATGCCGATCCGCAGTCGCGGGTGGCGGTGGAAACCCTGTGCACCACCAATCGCATCGTGCTGGCCGGCGAGGTTCGCGGCCCCGCCTCGGTGAGCCTGGCCTCCCTCGAGGACGTGGCCCGCGCGGCGGTGCGCGACATCGGCTACGAGCAGGATGGCTTCCACTGGAAGAACGCCGAGGTCGAGGTCTATGTCCATGCCCAGTCGGCGGACATCGCCCAGGGCGTCGACGCCGCCGGCAACAAGGACGAGGGCGCCGGCGACCAGGGCATCATGTTCGGCTATGCCTGCGACGAGACCGAAGTGCTGATGCCGGCGCCGATCTATTACGCCCATGCCATCCTCAAATCCCTGGCCGAAGCCCGCCATTCCGGTGCCGAGCCGCTGCTCGGCCCGGACGCCAAGAGCCAGGTGACCCTGCGCTATGTCAACGGCCGCCCGGTGGGTGCCGCCTCGGTGGTGGTGTCGACCCAGCATGACGGAAAACTCGACCAGGATGCGGTGCGCGAGATCGTCCGTCCGCATGTGGTGAACGTTTTGCCGGCCGGCTGGATGTGCGACGAGCCGGCGTTCTACGTCAACCCCACCGGCCGCTTCGTCATCGGCGGTCCCGACGGCGACAGCGGGCTGACCGGGCGCAAGATCATCGTCGACACCTATGGCGGCGCCGCGCCTCACGGCGGCGGCGCGTTTTCCGGCAAGGATCCGACCAAGGTCGACCGTTCGGCCGCCTATGCCGCCCGCTATCTGGCGAAGAACGTGGTCGCCGCCGGGCTGGCGCAGAAATGCGTGATCCAGCTGTCCTATGCCATCGGCGTGTCCAAGCCGCTGTCGGTCTATGTCGACACCTTCGGCTCCAATCGCGTGGACGAGGACCGCCTGTCGGATGTCCTGCAGAGTCTGGTGGATCTGTCGCCGCGCGGCATCCGCACCCATCTGGGGCTCAACCGCCCGATCTATGCCCGGACCGCCGCCTACGGACATTTCGGCCGCCCGCCCGAACCGGATGGCGGATTTTCCTGGGAACGCCTGGACCTGGTGCCCGAGCTCAAGGGCCGGTTTGGCTGAGTCTCCGCGGTTTTTCGGCCGGCGGCGGGGTAAACGCCTGAGGGTCGCCGGCCGCGACCGGTTTGCCCGCATCCTGCCCGCCCTCGCCATCGCGCCGCCGCCCCCCGGGAGCCGCATCGACCCCGCTTCGCTGTTTCCCCGGCGTCCCGGCGAGGTGTGGCTGGAAATCGGCTTCGGCGGCGGCGAGCATCTGGCCTGGCAGGCCGCCCGGCATCCCGAAATCGGCATCATCGGCTGCGAGGTGTTCGTCAACGGCATCGCCTCGCTGCTCGGCCATGTCGAGGCCCAAGGCCTCGACAATGTCCGCGTCTTTCCCGAAGACGCGCGGCTTTTGATGCCCGCATTGCCCGACGGCGGCATCGGGCGCGCCTTTGTGCTGTTTCCCGATCCCTGGCCGAAGAAACGCCATATCGAACGCCGCTTCGTCGGCCCGGACAATCTCGACCAGCTGGCCCGTCTGCTGGCTCCGGGGGCGGAATTGCGCATCGCCACCGACGACCCCACCTACCAGAAATGGGCCAGGGAGCAGATGGCGCGGCACCCGGACTTTCAGGATCTGACCGGCGAGGCCACCGCCAAACCGGACGACTGGCCGGCGACCCGCTACGAGGAAAAGGCGCTGGCCGCCGGCCGGCAGCCGCATTACCTGGTCTATCGCCGCCGCTGACGGCCGGTTACAAAATGCTTGCAGCGAGAACGGCGATGGTTATAGTGACGCCAAGACACATTCTTGCATTCCCGCCCGGGAGGTGGGGTCGAGGGTGGGCCATTGGCCCACTTTTTTGTTTTTATGGGGTGTAGTGACGTGGATCTGGCGGAGCGTATCTCGGCTTTGATCTCGCCGTCCCTCGAGGCCTTGGGTTACGAGCTGGTGCGGGCGATGGTGCAGGGACGACAGAATCTGACCCTGCAGATCATGGCCGAGCGCCGCGACCGCCAGCCGATGTCGGTAGAGGATTGCGCCGAGATCAGCCGCGCTTTGTCGGCGTTGCTGGATGTCGAGGACCCGATCGCCGGTGCCTACACCCTGGAGGTGAGTTCGCCCGGTATCGACCGGCCGTTGACCCGTCCGGCCGATTACGAACGGTTCGCCGGTTTCGACGCCAGGCTGGAAGCCGCCCGCCCCGTGGACGGTCGCAAACGGTTCCGCGGCAAGCTGTTGGGTCTCGACCCCGGCGGCGCGGTGCGGCTGCTGACCGATGACGGCGAGGTTGCCGTGCCGATGACGGAGGTCAAAAGCGCGAAGTTGATTTTGACCGACGAGTTGATCGCCCATACCACCAACCAATAGATCGGATTATGGAACGAACCGCAGCACTTCCCCGCCCAGAACTTCTTCAGGTTGCCGATGCGGTGGCCCGCGACAAGGGCATCGACCGCGACGAGGTCCTGGAGGCGATGGAGCAGGCCATCCAGAAGGCCGGCCGGTCGAAATACGGCCACGAGCATGACATCCGCGCCCATATTGATCGCAAGACCGGCGAAATCCAGTTGTCGCGCTATGTGGAAGTGGTGGAGATCGTGGAAAACGAAACCACCCAGATGACCGCCGCCCAGGCCCGGCGCAAAATGCCCGAGGCGGTGGTCGGTGATTTTGTCATCGACCCGCTGCCGCCCATCGATTTCGGGCGCATCGCCGCCCAGACGGCCAAGCAGGTGATCGTCCAGAAGGTGCGTGACGCCGAGCGCCAGCGCCAGTTCGGCGAGTTCAAGAACCGCACCGGCGAGATCGTCAACGGTCTGGTCAAGCGGGTGGAATTCGGCAATGTGGTGGTCGATCTGGGGCGTGCCGAGGCGCTGCTCCGCCGCGACGAGCTGATCCCGCGCGAAACCTTCCGCACCGGCGACCGCGTACGCGCCTATATTTTCGACGTCCGCCAGGAGCCGCGCGGTCCGCAGATTTTCCTGTCGCGCACCCATCCGCAATTCATGGCCAAGCTGTTCACCCAGGAAGTGCCGGAAATCTATGACGGCATCATCGAGCTGAAGGCGGTTGCCCGGGATCCCGGGTCGCGCGCCAAGATCGCGGTGATCAGCCGCGATTCCGGCATCGATCCGGTCGGGGCCTGCGTCGGCATGCGCGGCAGCCGCGTCCAGGCGGTGGTTGCCGAATTGCAGGGCGAAAAGATCGACATCATCCAGTGGTCGTCCGATCCCGCCACCTTCATCGTCAACGCCCTGGCCCCCGCCGAGGTGGCCAAGGTGGTGCTGGACGAAGAGGCCAACCGCATCGAGGTGGTGGTGCCCGACGACCAGTTGAGCCTGGCCATCGGCCGGCGCGGCCAGAATGTCCGTCTGGCCTCGCAGCTGACCGGCTGGGATATCGACATCCTGACCGAGGCGGAAGAATCCGAGCGCCGCACCGAAGAGTTCAAATCCCGCTCAAAGATGTTCATCGATGCCCTGGATGTCGATGACGTGATTGCCCATCTGCTGGTGACCGAGGGTTTCTCCTCGGTCGAGGAGGTGGCCTTTGTGCCGCTTGAGGATTTGACCGACATCGAAGGATTCGACGAAGGCATCGCCGGCGAATTGCAGAACCGGGCCCGTTCCTTCCTTGAGGAGCAGGACGAGCGCAATACGGTTCGCCGCAAGGAGCTGGGGGTGGATGACGTGCTGGCGGCGGTCGAGGGGCTGTCGACGTCGATGCTGGTGACCCTGGGCGAGAACGGCGTCAAGACGCTGGACGATCTGGCCGACCTCGCCGGTGACGAACTGATCGAGCTTCTCGGCAAGGACAGCCTGACCTTGGACGAGGCCAATGCGGTCATCATGGCCGCCCGCGCCCATTGGTTCGAGGGCGAGGGCGAGTCGGCCTGACCGCGGTGGGGCGACAGGGCGCGGCGGCCGACGAAGCCGACGAAGAAGGCTCGGGCCCGCATCGGCGCTGCATTGTGACTGGCGCGGTACAGCTGGTCGAGGGTATGGTCCGCTTTGTGGTTGGTCCGGACGAGACGCTGGTGCCCGATATCGCGGCTCGCCTGCCGGGGCGGGGATTATGGTTGAGCGCCGACCGGGATGTGGTAAATACGGCCACCGGCAAAAGGCTGTTCGCCAAGGCCGCCCGCCGCCGGGTCGAGGTTCCGCCCGGACTTGCCGACCTGGTAGAGCGGTTGTTGCTGACCCGTTGCCTTGAGCTGATCGGTCTCGCCAGACGGTCCGGACAAGCGGTGACCGGGTTTGAGAAGGTTTGCGGCGAATTGCGGGCCGGCCGTTGCGGTCTGGTGGTCGAGGCATCCGATGGTGCCGCCGGCGGCCGGGACAAGGTCCTGGCCCTGGCGGGGCAGCTGCCGGTGGTTCGCAGCCTGACGGGCGCTGAGTTGGGGATGGTGTTCGGCCGCGATCATGCCGTGCATGCGGTGCTGGCGAAGGGTCGTCTGGCGGAGCGGCTGCTGAATGAAGGCCGCCGGCTGGCCGGGTTCCGCCGGGAAGTGAAGTAATGTTGGTTGCGGGCCTTCAGCCTGCGAAAAGAAGCGAGAGTAAAGCGATCCGATGACCGAGTCCAACGACCAAGACCGGAAGACGCCGTTAAAGTTGTCGCCTGGCAAGCTCGAACTGAAAAAAACCGTCGAGACCGGCCAGGTCCGCCAGAGCTTTTCCCATGGGCGATCCAAGGTGGTAACCGTCGAGGTCCGCAAGAAACGGACCTTCGCCACCGGGGCCGGCGGCGTCCTGCATGAAGTCAAGGACGGGCCGCGTCCCGCCGAGTTCGAGCCGCCGCCGCAGCCCGGAGTGGTGCATGACGAGCATCACCTGCATGACCTGACGACCGGCGAAAAGGCAGCCCGTGTGCGGGCGCTGCAGGATGCGTTGAAGGCCGAGGAGGAATCCCGCCGCCGCTCCGCCGACGATGACCGCCGCCGCGCCGCCGAAGAGGAATTCAGGCGCCTCGCCGCCGAGGAGGCGGCCCGTCTGCGCCAGCTCGAGCCGGAACCCGAACCGGAACCGCCGGCTCCGGTCACCGAGGAGCCCGCATCGTCCGTCGTGGCGGATGTGCAAGCGGCGCCTGAGGTGGTGGCCGCGCCGACGCCGGTGATTGCCGTCAAGACGGCGCTCGAAGAGGAGGAAGAGGAGGACCGCGGCAAGCGCCCGGGCCGGCCGACCCCTCACAAGCCGGTGCCGGTGGCCAAGCGCGCCGAACCGCGCCGCCGCGAAGGCAAGCTGACCATCACCGCGGCGCTCGACGACGACGACCGCGGGCAACGCGGCCGTTCCCTGGCCGCCGTCAAGCGGGCCCGTGAACGCGAACGCCTGAAGCAGATGCAGAAGAACACCGAGAAGGTGATCCGCGACGTCATCGTCCCGGAGACCATTTCGGTCCAGGAACTCGCCAACCGCATGGCCGAGCGCGGCGCCGACGTCATCAAATGCCTGATGCGCAACGGCATCATGGCCACCATCAACCAGGTCATCGACGCCGACACGGCGGAACTGGTGGTCACCGACTTCGGTCACAATGTCCGCCGGGTCGCCGAATCGGACGTCGAAATCGGCCTGTCCGGGCTGGTCGACGGCGACGAGAACCTGGTGTCGCGGCCGCCGGTGGTGACCGTCATGGGCCATGTCGATCACGGCAAGACGTCATTGCTCGACGCCCTTCGCGCCACCGACGTGGTGTCCGGCGAGGCCGGCGGCATCACCCAGCATATCGGTGCCTATCAGGTGACCCTGCAGGGCGGTCAGCGCATCACCTTCATCGACACCCCGGGTCACGAGGCGTTTACCGCCATGCGGGCCCGCGGCGCCAAGGTGACCGACATCGTCGTGCTGGTGGTGGCGGCCGACGACGGCATCATGCCGCAGACCGTCGAGGCGATCCGCCATGCCAAACTGGCCAAGGTGCCGATCATCGTCGCCATCAACAAGATCGACAAGCCGGACGCCAATACCGCCCGTGTCCGCCAGGAATTGCTGCAGCATGAGCTGGTGACCGAGGATCTCGGCGGCGACGTGCTGGCGGTCGAGGTCTCGGCGAAAAAGCGGATCAATCTCGACAAGCTTGAGGAAGCCATCCTGCTGCAGGCGGAAATTCTCGACCTCAAAGCCAATCCCGAGCGTTCGGCGCAGGGCGTGGTGATCGAGGCCAAGATGGAACGCGGCCGCGGTTCGGTGGCCACCGTGCTGGTGCAGAAAGGAACGCTGAAGGTCGGTGACGTGTTCGTCGCCGGGTCGGAATGGGGCCGCGTGCGTGCCCTGGTCGACGACCGCGGCAACAAGATCGATGCCGCCGGGCCGGCCAGCCCGGTGGAAGTGCTGGGCCTGCAGGGGACACCGGCGGCGGGCGACGACTTCATTACCGTCGAAACCGAAATGCGCGCCCGCGAAGTCGCCGACTACCGGCAGCGCAAGGAGCGCGAGGCGAAGGTGGCGGCAGGCGCCCGCGGCACGCTGGAACAGATGTTCTCGAAGATCGCCGCCGGCGAAGCCAGGGAGCTGCCGGTGGTGATCAAGGGCGACGTCCAGGGGTCGGTGGAAGCCATCGTCTCCACCCT
>DUZF01000097.1 GCA_013349665.1 Rhodospirillaceae bacterium
AGGCCGAAGCCGCTCCCGCCCAGCAGCAGCAGAACCGTGGCCCGCTGCGCCCGCACCGCCCGCTCACTGGCCTGTCGGGCCCGCTCCATCGCCCCGGTCTCCTTGCTTTCCGCCACCGCCTCCAGGGTCGCGTCGGCGGCGGCCCCGATCTGCTGGAAGGACGGCGTGATGACAAAGGCGACGGCATCGCCCGGTGTCATCCGCAGCATCGACACGGCCTGGTCGATATTGGCCCGATAGGCGGCGTAGGTATCCTCGAACTGCGCCAGGTTGGCCCGGTTTTCCTCGCGGAAGATGCGCAGGCGGGCTTCCTCCACCTCGCGATGGATCCCGCTTTCCGCTTCGGCCAGTTGCGCCAGGGCGCGATCGCGCTCGGCGATGTCGGGCGCCAGGATCGCCTGGCGCAGCGCCCGGCCCATCTTGGCCAATTCGATGCGGGCGTCCTTGAGGTTCGACAGGCCGCGCAGATCCGCCTCGGCGATACTGTGGATATCCTGCTCCAGCAGGTCCTGGGTCTGCAGGCTGTAAAGCCCCAATCCGATGGTCCCCAGCAGCATCACACCGAAGCCGATGGCCAGTTTGCCGGCAAGCCGCAGCCGTTCCAGGGCCAGAAGGAAGGACATCATGACGCCACCTCGGCCGTGACAGGCGCCGCGCGGCGCAGGATTTCCACATTGAAGGCCAGCAGCGAGGCCATTTCGGCGAACTCTTCGCGGACCGCATCATCGGGCGGATCGAGGACGGCGATCTCCACCACCCCCAGCACCGCCTGGTCCAGCAGCAGCGGCGCGATCATCACCGCCGCCGGCCTGGTATTGCCGAGCCCGGAGCGGATGGTCCAGGAGCCCTGATCATGGGTGTCCAGCACGCGGACCTGGCGGTCGAGCGCGCATTGACCGAGCAATCCCTGGCCCGGCTCCAGCGCCTTCGCCACCCCGTCCTCGCAGGCGTAGGAGGACACCAGGTCCATGACCGGGGCAGCGTCGGTTGCGAACACATACACCAGGCCCTGCAGGGCACCGAACAGACGATGGGTCTCGGCCAGGAAGACCGTCCCCACCTCGGGCAATGACTTGCAGCGCTGCAATCCGAAAGCCGCCTCGGCGCGGCGGCTCTTGCGATCGGCGCTGGCCTCCTGGGCGCGGGCATAGATCTCGATGCGCCGGACCGCCAGCGCCTGGGTGTGCCGGCCGGCGAGCAGGGTCAGCCCCAGGCCCGCGATCAGCGCCAGCAGCGCGAAGCTGCCCAACCCGGCCCATAAGGGCCCGGCCAGGGGCACGCTGCCGGACAAATCCTCCATCAGCACCAGCATCCAATCGCCGGACGGGTCGTTCCAATGAATGGGCGTGGTGGCCACGGCCTGGCGATGTCCTTGCGCCTGGCGCAGCCCCGCCTCGGCCGGAAAGGGCAGGACCTGCGGCTCACGCCCGTCGAACAGGGTACCGAACTGCTTCAGTTCGCGGATCGCCCGCAGCCGCTCGGCGGTCGCTGTTCCCGCCAGGTATCCCACCCATTCGGGACGGCTGGTGGCGAAGACCACGCCTTGCGGCGACAGCAGCAACGCCGTCGCCCCGGCTTTGCGCAACAGCGCGTCGACCCGCTCGATCCCGGTGCGCGCCACCACGGCGCCCTTCGGCGGCGAGGCGCGGTCGCTGGTCGCCCGCACCGGCGAGGTGAAATACAGCCCCCTGTCGCCGCGCGCCAGGCTGATCGCGGCATAGACATTGTCCTGCCCCTGCATGGCCATCTGGAAATAGGGCCGGAAGCGGACATTGAGCCCGGTCGACGGTCGGCCGCTGCTGTCCCAGGAGGACTGCACGACTCCGTTGCCGCCGACCACGAAGACGCCCTGGGCATCATGGGACCGGCCGACCTGCTCGAGCAAAAAAAGGATACTGGGATTGTTGAGCGGTGCCGCTCCGCCGGCGTCCAGCTTGACCTCGGGATCGATGACGCCCAGCAGCGACAACTCCCCCATGACATTGCCGTTCAGCGTCTGCGACATGATTTCCAGGCCGAGCCGCGAGGCCGCGGTCTGCAGCAGGGACAGACGCCCGGCCTCCCGCAGGTCGCGCACCGTCATGCCCACCAGCACGCAACCGACGGCGATCACCGTCAGCGTCAACGTCCAGGCCAAGCGCAGGTTCCCGGCCACAAGGGCGGCTAAGCGATCCATGAACCCCCTTCAGCCGACGCCCGTCACGCGGACGGCGCCAACTGTTTTACCACTTCGGCGACGGCATGGCAGTTGCCCACCAGGCCGTCCAGTTCCTGGCGGCCCATCTCCACGCCGGCCCGCGCCAGCATGTCGGCCCCGGCAACAAGCCGGCCGAGCATGGCCGAGATCTGATCGTTCATGTCGAAACGCAGGAGCGCGGGAAGTTCCGTCGCGATCTGCTTCAACCGCTCGGGAAACTGCGGCAACTTGGCGGGGTCGACCTCGGCCTGCTGGAAGATTGTCTTCAGGGTATTACCGAGCCAGCGCAACTGCACGACATAGCGTTCCATCCGCAAATTATGCAGGCGGATCCTGGCGACATCGATCTGGTGTTGGAGTTGCTGCTCGGTGGCGCCCCTGACCCGGGCGGCCAGCGGATTGGGCACCTCGATCTGCTGCAGTTGTTCGGTCCCGGGACGAACTTCCTTGCGGCGGTCGGGGCCGACATAGTCGAAGGTCACCACGAAGGGCCGCCGGTGACTGGTCAGTTCCTCGATCCGCGCCAGAACCGGACCGGGCGCCACCGGCATCAGCAGGATGTAATCCGGACCGCAGTCGATGACTTTGCGGACATAGTCCTTTTCTCCTTCCGCCAGCAGCATCATGACGAGAGGAAAAGGATGATGCGTCGCCCTGCCCAGACGCATTTGCGAAATCATCGGCGCCATGGGAAAACCGCCGAATTCCGAGACCATGATGATCAGGTCGAAGGAGGTCTTTTCCAGCGCCTCCTGGAAGGAGGGCTGGTTGGCCGCCTCGGCGCATTTGCCGAAGCCGGCATGTTTGAGCGCGTCCATGACGCCTCTGCGAACGATCTGATTGTCAATCGCGATCAAGGTGCTGACGGCGCTGTAATCGATCTTCTTCAAAAGCGGAGACACTCCCTCACACCCGCCAAGTGGTGTTGACAACCCCAATGCCTTGTTTTCCTTTTATACATCGCCATGGCGCGAATGTGGAATAAAACAAAGCGTGGTGTCAGGGCGCCATCACCCCGTTCATCCGAAAATGGCCGCCACACGGATAGAGCCGTTTGAACTGGCGGTCGATCCGATTATGATTGGTGAATTGCTGAACTATTTGCCGGGCATCGGTACACGCACTTATACCGGAAAATCTTATGGGTAAATCGATGAAAAATCCAAATACACGATATAAAATTATTATATCAATGTCGGTGGTTTGGCTGGCATTTTGTGTATTCTATATAACTGCCTACAATGGATGGAAAAATTTATTCAGCCTTCTTCCTCATGAATTCTTAATGGTACTGGTGATGGTTGCCTTTCCGGTGGCGCTGCTGGTGTTTTTGGGCATGACCGCGAAGATCGTTACAAATATTGAAGCGATGAAGTCGGAAGTCACCGCCCTCACCAAACACGAATATGTTCCCAATGACGCCTCGGGAATGCTTGCCCAACTGTTCCAGGACCAGCACAAATCGATCACCGCCCTGCTGACGGCCCAGGTCGACGCCACCACCCAGATTGTCCAGGTGACCCGCGACAGCCGCGACGGCATCGTCGACGAACTGAAGTCGCAGACCCTGATATCCAAGGAAATCAACCAGGAACTGACCCAGATCGCCGAGAACAGCGCCGCGGCTCCCGGCAAGGAGATCGTCGCCGGCGCCTCCCAACGGATCGACCGCATGCATGCCCTGGCGGAGGTCTTGGCCTTCGCCCTCAACGACCTCAGCATGACGGCGACCCAGCTGCTCACCGAACTGCTCGACGAGGTGCATGGCGACAAGGATGGCACCAGGACCTTCATCTCGACCCTGACCAATGCCTATTTCGCCGGCGACAAGAACGTCTTTTTCCGCAGCCTGGCCCGCGAGGTCGCCGCCAGTGCCGAGACGCTGACGCAGATCGCCGGCGAAAGCGATGTGGTCCGCCAGCAGATCTCCAAGGTCCTGCGGGAGGCCCGGGAGGTGAAATCCCTAGTCGGTTCCTGCGATCCCAACGACCTGGTGCGCATCGTCTTCGAGGATGGCGATCTGTGGGACATGGAAAAGGCGCTGTCCGAACATTTCAGCCCCGAGGGCGATATCGTCGGCGCCGCTTAAAGAGCCATCGTTTTCCAGGGCGGAGAGGCTGGCAAGCAAGCGCTGATCGCGGCACCAGACTTGGCCAACAACCCTGGAGGCGCCGCCGGGAGGCGAACGAATTTCGGCTGGTCCGGCAATTCCTCTCCATGACAATTAGAAGTATGAAGCATGACGGATAGAATTCTGAGAGGCCTTTATCTGCTTGTATAGCCCTCGCCCCGCTGCGGGGAGAGGGTTGGGTGAGGGGGCGCGCGTCGATGTGAAGGCTCATGTAGCCCCTTCCGGGGTTCCCCAGAACCCTCACCCCCCTCGCTGACGCTCGGGACCCTCTCCCACTTCGTGGGCGAGGGGCTCGCTCACCGGTGTTGCATCGTTTTCCGATCCTGGGCGTCTCTCTTGGTGTCCTTGGTGTCCTTGGTGGTCACATCAGGCCGCCGGTAAACTTGAATATCGCCGGCGCCGATTCGGCGCGCTGAAGCTGACCCGGACTGGCGAAGCGCTGATCGATATAACAACTTTTGAAGTGATCGGCGGACAGCTGCCCCGTCGCGCACTTCTTCTGGTATTGGAGTGGGCGCAGGACCATCGTGCCGAACTTCTGGAGGATTGGGAGCTATGTGTGCAAAAGCAGCAGCCGAAGAAAATAGATCCGCTCCGCTGACACCACCGAGCTCACCCTGGCGGGTCACAGCCGTCAAACCGCTTGAAGATTTTCGTCTCTGGGTGGAGTTCCAGGACGGCACGGCCGGCACCGTTGACATGGACGCATTCGTTCATGCGTCCGACGCCGGGGTATTCGCCGCCCTCGCGGATCCGCAGCGGTTCGTTCAGGTTTTCGTGGATTATGGCGTGGTCACCTGGCCGGGAGAAATTGACCTGGCGCCGGACGCTATGCACCGCGAAATTCAGGCGTCCGGACAATGGGTCGTTACTTAACTCACCATCGATGATTACGCGCCGCAGGCTTACCCTATGAGCGCCACCAGGTCGTCGACCCCGCTGTCCCCCGGGACGGTGGCGGCGGGACGAGCCGCCTCGCCCTCGGGCAGGAAGCGGATGCGGATATGCAGGGCATGCGGTTCGGCGGCGGCGATGCCCTGTTCCAGACGCTGTTCCAGGTCATGGCATTCGGCGATGGTCATCCCGGTGGGGATGGCAAGCTGCAGATCCACCTCCCAGGCCTCGCCCATGCGCCGGCCGCGCAGGTCGACGACCGTCAGCTCGGGGTGGTCCACCGCCACCAGGCGGCGGATGCTCTCCAGCTGATGCGGCGGAACACTGCCGTCCATCAGCCCGTGGATGCTGTCCCAGGCGATCATCATGCCGATGCGGAAGACCAGGAACGACACCAGGATCGCCGCCAGATGATCCGCCGAGGCCCAGCCGAGGATCGACAGCACGATTCCCGCCAGCACCGCCAGGGACGAATAGACATCGCCGCGGTTGTCCGCCGCCGCCGCCAGGATGGCCGGGCTGTTGGCCTGGCGGCCGACGCAGCGCAGATAGCGATGCATCAGTTCCGCCGTCGCGGCGGAAATCAGGGCGCCGAAAATCGCCCAGAAGGTCGGCGTCTGCACATGGCCGGCGCCCAGATGGCTGACGTTGTTCCACAGCATGGCCAGCGCGCCGACCATCAGGCTGACGCCGATGAAATTGGCCGACAGAAACTGGATCTTGCCGTAGCCGTAAGGAAAGCGGGCGCTGGCGGGGCGGCTGGAGACCTTGACACTGGCCAGGTTGATGCCCTTGGTCAGGAAGTCGCCGAAGGAATGCAGGGAATGCGCCTGCAGCGCCATGCTGCCGGTCAACACCCCCAGCGCCGTCTTGAACACGGCCAGGCCCAAGGCGGTAAACATATCCAGCCAGGCGGCGCGGTCGCGGCACCCCGAACAGCGGTTTACATCCATCGCTTTTCCAATACCGGCATCCCCCATTCACCGCCGTTCCAAGGTCATTAGCAGGACGATAGTAACGGTGCAATCGACTATTACGGAACCAGCATCTGCAGCGCCCGCGGCAGAATGTCGAAACGAAACGGCCCCTTCATCTTTTCCGCCTCGCCGTCGATGGACAAAGTCTGCTTTTTCCCGGTGGTGTGAAGCTCCAGCCAGGGCATCGCCGCCCAGGCCAGCCCCTCATTGCCCGGCCAGCGGCCCAGGGCCGCCTGCAGACCCAGCGCGGCCAGGCCCAGCGCGCCGCCGCCGCGGCCGGCATAGACCCCCAGGGTCCCGCCATCCAGGCGATCGCGCCGCATCTCGAAGGGATCACCATCGCGGCACAGATTGTTGGTGACCATGAGAAAGGGGGTGGCGATGGCGGTGGGGCCGTCCGGCCCCAGGAGATCCCCCTCGATCAGATCCATACGTTTGCCCACCCGGGCCAGTCCCGACAGCGCCGCCTCCAGCATATCGCCGCCCTTGCGCCGGGTCTTGTCGCGGGCCCGGCTGAACTCGGCGAAGGCGCCGAGGCAGGCGCGGATGACAAACAGCCGGCCATTGACCCGGCCGAGATCGATCTCGATCCGCCGGCCGCTGCCCAGCAACGCCGCCGCGGCCTCCACATCGGCGGGCAGGCCGATTTCGCCGGCCATGTAGTTCATCGTTCCCAGCGGCAGCACGGCGGCCAGTTTGCCGCTGCCCGCCAGATGCCCGAGCGACCGCGACAGCGAGCCGTCGCCGCCGCCGATGACCACCACATCGACCAGTGGGTCGCCGCAGGCGGCCTTGACCGCCCGCCCGAAATCCTTGCCCCCGGCGATCACCATGGCGGGCTGATGGCCCTGCGCGGTCCACAGCGCCGACAGGCGCGTCGCCAATCCCGACGCCGCGCCGTCTGTCAGCGATCCCGCCCGGGCATTGATGACGGCGGCGATGCGCACCCTACAACTGCCACTTCACCCCGGCCTTGCGGTCGACGGGGACCTTGACCACGATATCGTGGCATTTGATGCAGCGACCGGCGGGCGGATGCGGCTGCTGCGAGGTGGGCAGGATGGGCGGCCCCAGCTTCTTCACCCGCGACAGGTTCTCCAGCACCGCCCCCACCGGGGTCTTGTACTGCGAGCCGGGCGGCGGGCCGCCGGTCAACAGATGGCAATGCACGCAGTCGCCGACAAAGGGATGCGGCATGCCGGTTCCCGGGGTGATCGGCGGAATATGGCGGATGGTCATCAGTTTGTAGCGCTTCGGCGGCTCCAGCGCCCGCTCCAGCGGCGACAGGATGGACGGCTCCATCGGCAGCGGCAACCGCCCCATCAGCAGCCCTTCGGCGCGCCGCGCCGTGGTGGCGGCGGGAATCGGGCCGTCCAGCTTGCCCCAGGACAAGCCCACAGCGATCAGCGCCAGCAGCGCGATGGTTGCCCAGACTATTGGCCCGCGTTGAGCCATAGCGCCAAGCCTTCGTCGTCTCGTAATCTGCAGGTCTGGCCGCCGACGGTGATGGTTTTGACATACAGCTCGGCGTTGGGCTGGCCGGCATCGAAATTGAAACCGATGCCGCTGACGCGGGTGCCGTCGAACGGCGGGCAGCCGATCTGCGCCAGATAGGTCTGCGGCGCCACCGAGAGCTCTCTCAGCACGCCGGTGCCGTCGTCGATCCAGATATGGATCTGCCCCCAGCCGACATCGTTGCCGAGGCTGGCCACCTGGGTGACCCGGCCGGCGAACTGCAGCGGCTTGGACGGCGTGAACGGCGACAGGCCGGGCAGCGCCGCCGGCACCGCCGTCGCCGGCATGGCGGTGGTGGCGCCGCTGAGGTCGGCCACCGGATCGGAGGGCAGCAGCGCCGCCACCAGCAGGGCCAGAAACAGAACGGCGCCGACGGCGAGGATTTTTTGCGCCGAAAGGGCGCCGGCGGCCTTGCCGACGCCGTCCATCAGTTTTTTCGGCTCAAAATCCATGCCCGCCCCGCCCTCAGCCGCGCGCCGGAACGGCGACAACGGGCGCCGGACTCACGAACAGGCGGATGTCGCGGGCATGGGGTATCGCCTCCTGGATGCGGGCCTTGACCGCCTCGGCGACGATCGAGCCGTCCTTGACCGTCAGCCGGGGATCAACGCGCAGACGCAGATCCAGATGCACATCTTCGCCGACATGGCGCCCGCGCAGGAAATAGACGCTGTGCACATTGGGTGTGTCGACGCTGATCTGCCATGCCGTGCGCAGCAGGTCGACATCCACCGAACTGTCCATCAGCCCATGCACCGCCTTGCCGATCAACTCGAGGCCGATCCTGCCGACCAGCGCCGAGACGCCGATGGCGGCGATGGTGTCGGCGATGGGAAAGCCCAGCACCGAGGCCAGCACGCCGACCAGCACCGCCGCCGAGGAGAAGGCGTCCGAGCGGTTGTCCCAGGCATTGGCGATGATCGCCGGGCTGTTGTTCTCGTTACCGACGCAGATCTGGTAGCGGTACATCAGCTCGTTGACGATAACCGTGACGGCGGCCCCCGCCGCGGCGAACATGCTGGGCGCGACGAAGGTGCCGGAGAGGATCTTCATCACCGAGCTGTACATCAGGCCGCTGGCGCCGAACAGCAGCAGCATGCCGACGATGGCCGAGGAGATGTACTGGATGTTGCCGTAGCCGAAGGGATATTTCTCATCCGCCGGCCGCGACGAAATCTTGACGCTGAGCTGGGTGACGCCGCTGGCGACGACATCGGCCCCCGAATGCAGCGAGTCGGCAACCAGGGCGACGCTTCCGCTCATCAGCCCCAACAGTCCCTTGAAGACGGTCATGCAGATGTCGGCGGTGAACGCCCACCAGACCACTTCCTCGCGGCAATCCCTGCAGTTTTCGAATCTCATTTGCCCATGTATTCCAACAGGTTGGACCCCAGGATGCGGAAATTTCCGTCAACCTTCTGGGCCTTGATCTTGTCGTTCTGGATCAGCCTCAGCACCTCGAGGCGTTCGACCCCCAGCAGACGCGCCGCTTCCTCGCTGCCGTAGATGCGGTGCGGCAGCAGTTCCTCGGCGAACATGCGGTCCACCAGGGTCATCGCCCCTTGCGCGAACCACACCAGCGCACTTCCCCTGAGCACGGCTTCCCAGATCATGGATGCGTCTCCTGTACCTTGGCCAGCGGCAGCAATTGCTGGAACAGTTCCGGCGTGATCACCGGCGTGTCGCCTTCGGACTTTTCATGGAAATAATCCATGCGCTTGAAGCCGGCGACAACCGCGAGATAATCCCACGGCCATTTAGTGATCTCGGCATTGTAAAGCGCCGCCGTGTCGTTGAACTCCTGCCGCTTCTTGGCGATGCGGTCTTCCATTTCCACCAGCGACGACATCATATGCTTGTAGGTATCGGCCGACTGGATGTTGGGATACTGCTCGACCACCGCCATCAGGCGTCCCATGGCGGCGCCGAAGCCGCCGTCGGCGGCCAACCCCTTGGCCAGGCTGCCCGGATCGGCGCCAAGCAGTTTGCCCAGGCCGCCCTGTTTCATCAACTGCTCGAGGGCCGAGGTGACATCACCCCCGCGCCCGGCTTCCAGGGCCTCGCTGCGCTTGTCGGCGGCATGGGAGAATATCGAATGCTCGAGGGCCGCGTGGTTCAGCGTCAGCTTCACCAGATTGCCGAACAAATTATCCCGGCGCTGCTGCTCGACTTCGTAATTGGAGCGCTTGGACAGGGCGTCTTCGAACATGACGACGAAGACGTTATAGCGCATCAGCACGGTGGCGACGAAGGCCACCAGCGACAGCACCGATACCAGCAGCATCAGATTGATCGGTCCGCGGCCGACCCGATTGCTCTTCTCCTCGACCACATACAGCTTGGCAAGCAGTTCTTCGGACTGCTTGACCCGGTTGAGCGACGGATTGTCCATCCGCTCCGCCGTACCGGCCCTCGCGTCGCCTAATGCCATATCAGCCCCATCACTCCAAAAACCATGCCCAACCCGATCCCTCAGCCGCCCTTGCCGTCGTCCATCTCATTGGCCTTCTTCAGATGCGGCAGTGCCGCCTCATGCTCGCCCATCTGCTCGTAGCAATAGGCGATGGCGCGGTGCACCTTGCCTTCATTGGGCCGCATGCCCAAGGCGATCTTGAAGCTGTCGATGGCTTCGGCGAAGCGACCGAGATTGTCCAGCGCCACCCCCAGGCGGAAACGGATATTGAAATTGACCGGATTGGCCTCGGCCACCTGGGTCAACAGCGGCACCGCCAGCTCGTATTTCTGCACCTGCACATAGGTCAGGCCGAGCACCGTCGCCACCTTGACATTGGCCGCATCGTCGCCATGGGCGCGCTCCAGCAAGGCGATGCCCTGGTCGACGGAGCCGGTCTTGACATAGGCGATGCCGAGATGCAGGGCGACGTCGACGTCCAGCGTATCCTCGTCCCATACCCGTTCCAGCATCGCCACCGCCTGGGCATAGCGGCCGGATTTGGCATGGGCGATGCCTTTGTCGCGATAATAGGAGAGGCGAATATCGTCATCGACCGAAAATGCCGAGGCGAAAGCATCCACCAGCTTGGTGCCGAGTTTCTTGGCCACGGACAATCCATAATGCGTGTAAAGGTTGACATCGCCCAGGATATCCGACTGCTTACCCGACATAATCTTCTCCAGGATTTGGTTCATTGGGTTGCTCACTTTATCACGTGACACGCCTCGCATGGCCCGCGTATTTCGTGGGGACTGGTCCCCTGGGCGACGATTTCACGCCCTAAAGACGGCGGAGGCAAGCTGATCAGGTCGGGATCGGGAGCCAGTTCGAAACCCTGGCCGATCGGATGGCAGTCGGTGCAGGCGCCGCGATAGCCGTGCGGCCGGGGATCGCCGGCAAGGATCATCGGCG
>DUZF01000098.1 GCA_013349665.1 Rhodospirillaceae bacterium
CCCCTCACCCCGGCCCTCTCCCCGCAAGCGGGGCGAGGGGTAATTTTTATCGCCGGTGGCGCCTCGGCTCGCCCGATGCGGGGTGTCTCTCCCTGCAACCGGTCTTCGAGGCCCCTCGCTGGACCAACCTGGCCGGGACGATTTAGCCACCCAGCAGAACGTCAATCGAATCGGTGATGGCGAAATCCCAATTGTCGTCTAGCCGCGCGATGGCGGGACCGATTTCCGAGATTGGGATCGAACCCATTGCTTGGGTCACCGACATGAACAGCCCACCACCGAACTCGATAACGATGTTCAGCGCTTGACGATGGGAGTGTCTTGGCTTCGTGGCACCAGGGGGATCACAAGGCGCGACCGCACCGCCACATGCTCGAACCTTTGCACATCGAGAACCAACTGGCCCGTACCTGGCAGCCGGTAAAGGCCATTGCGCGCCATCAGAACTGGCGGTAGCGGGTCAATGGAAGGCCGTTCTCTTCAAAATAGGTGCTCCATTGGGCCAAGGCCTCCTTGTTCTCCTCAATCCACTTAACCTGGTCATGGGGCCCGTCTTCGATCCCGTCGACCACCTGGGCCACAGGAATATCGGGGCTCTTTGGGCTGTCGGAAGTGGGCCGGGGAGTGGTTTTCATCCGTCTGCTCGTTGTCACCATCGGTTCGGTCTTTCACGTCATATGGGGCACGCCTGCCCGCAAGACCACGCCGTCAAAGTTACCATAGGCCTAGGGCATGCTTGCCCTAGGCCATAATTGTTTACACGAAGATGCGCGTGGCCGGTTCAGAACGGGATGTCATCGTCCAGATCGGCCGGCGGCTCCCAGCCGCCGCTGCCACCCCCACCGCCGCCACCGGCCGGAGCCTTGGCCGCCGGGCGGCCGCCGCCGTAGTCATTTTCCGAGGCCGGCGGCGCATCATAGCCGCCCCCGCCGCCGCCTTCGCCGCGGCCGTCAAGCAGGGTCAGCTCGCCCTTGAAGCGGCCGATCACCACCTCGGTGGTATAGCGTTCCTGGCCGCTCTGGTCGGTCCATTTGCGGGTCTGCAGCGAGCCTTCGATATAGACCTTGCTGCCCTTTTTCAGATAGCGCTCGGCGACCTCGCCCAGACGGTCGTTGAACAGCACCACGCGGTGCCATTCGGTTTTTTCGCGGCGCTCGCCGGAGCCCTTGTCTTTCCAGTTTTCCGAAGTGGCGATGTTCAGCGTCACGATCTTGCCACCGTCCTGGGAATGGCGGACCTCAGGATCACGTCCCAGATTGCCGATGAGAATGACTTTGTTGACGCTTCCCGCCATGATCCACTCCGCTGCGAATAAAAGGTGAACGAATGTACCCCGACTTACCGGCTCCGTGAAGTGTCTTTTTCCGCCCCGTCGCGGCTGAGGGCCTGGGCGGCGGCCATGGCCCGGGCGGCCCCTTCAGGGTCGCCCAGATGGCCGAGACTGGCCCCCAGGCCGGCCAGGGCATCGGCGTCCTCGGGCCAGCGGGCGACGCCGGCATCAAAGGCCAGCACGGCTTCCCAGGGCGAGCCCAACTGCAGCAGGCGGGCGGCGGCCCGCAGATAGGCGGCGCAATCGGCGGCGACCGGCAATTCCCCCGGCGGGACCACCGCCACCGCCCAAAAGCCGGGCGGATCGCCGTCGTCGCGCCAGGCGGCCAGGGGCTGGCGGTAGATCCTGCCGGGGCCGCCGACCAGCAGCACCTCGCCGGCGGCGACATCGAATCCGGCGGCCACCACCGGCGCATGCCTGCCGGTGCCCATCACCACCGCATGGCCGGCGGCCACCTCCGCCAGCACCCCGTCGATGCCGTCCAGGGCGATGGCGACGCTGCCCTGGCGGCTGGCCGCCGCCGACACCAGTCGCGCCGGGTCGGGGTCGGGCCAGCCGGGCAGCAGGCCGACGGCGGTCTCGGCCCGGCCCAAGGGCAGCGCGGCGCTTTTCGGCAGTCCCAGGTCGGTCAGCGGCGCGCAAGCGGCGAAAAGAAAAATCTCGGAAGCGGCGATCCAGGCTCTGATCATTGCCGGGGCTCCCTGGAGCGAGGTGAGGCTTGCCTATCCTATCGCGCGGCGCCCCTCCCCGACCGCGCGAAAAGGCGGAGGTGGCGGGAACCGATGGAGCCTCCGATATGATAAGACCTGTCAGGACCAAAGAACCGGGATAGTATCCCTCGGACCATCCACCATCTCCTTTCGCGGTGACCGATGAACCAAGTGATACGCGTGCGTGGCGCACGCGAGCATAACCTCAAGAATGTCGATATCGACATTCCGCGCGACCGTCTGGTGGTGATCACCGGCTTGTCCGGCTCGGGCAAGTCTTCCCTGGCCTTCGACACCATTTATGCCGAGGGACAGCGCCGCTATGTCGAATCGCTGTCGGCCTACGCCCGGCAGTTCCTGGAATTGATGTCCAAGCCGGATGTCGATCTGATCGAGGGCCTGTCGCCGGCGATTTCCATAGAACAGAAGACCACCTCGAAAAACCCCCGCTCCACCGTCGGCACGGTGACCGAGATCTATGATTATCTGCGGCTTCTGTTCGCCCGCGTCGGCATTCCCCATTCGCCGGCCACCGGCCTGCCCATCGAAAGCCAGACGGTGTCGCAGATGGTCGACCGGGTGATGGCGATGGCCGAAGGCACCCGCCTGTACCTGCTGGCGCCGGTGGTCCGCGGCCGCAAGGGCGAATACCGCAAGGATCTGCAGGATCTGCAGAAAAAGGGCTTCCAGCGGGTCAAGGTGGACGGCGAACTGCACGAGATCGACGCTGTGCCGGCGCTCAACAAGAAGGTCAAGCATGACATCGACGTGGTGGTCGACCGCCTGGTGGTGAAAGACGGCATCGCCACCCGCCTGGCCGACAGTTTCGAGACCGCGCTGGGGCTGGCCGACGGCATCGCCATTGCCGAACCCGCCGATGGCGGCGAGCGGACCATCTTTTCCGCCAAATTCGCCTGTCCGGTGTCGGGCTTCACCATCGACGAGATCGAGCCCCGGCTGTTCTCCTTCAACAACCCCTATGGCGCCTGCCCGGCCTGCGACGGGCTGGGCGTCACCATGCATTTCGCCGAGGATCTGGTGGTTCCCGACGACCGCAAATCGCTGCGCGAGGGCGCCATCGCCCCCTGGGCCGGGTCGTCGTCGCAATATTACCTGCAGACCCTGGACAGCCTGGCCGCCCATTACCGCTTTCGCCTCGACCAGCCTTTCGCTGAACTGCCCGAGGCCGGGCGGCGCGCCATCCTCTACGGCTCGGGAGACGAGATCGTGCCGATGCGCTACGAGGACGGCAGCCGCGCCTATACCGCCCAGCGCCCCTTCGAAGGGGTGATTCCCAATATGGAACGCCGCTTCCGCGAGACCGACTCCAGCTGGGTACGCGAGGAAATGTCCCGCTTCCAGGTCACCGCGCCCTGCGAAACCTGCGCCGGCGCCAGGCTCAAGCCGCAGGCCCTGGCGGTCAAGGTGAACGGCCTGTCCATCTCCGAGACCACCGAGATGTCGATTGCCCAGGCCCGCGACTGGTTCGCCGGGCTGAACGACCGCCTGCGTCCCAAGGACCGCGAGATCGCCCGACGGATCCTGCGCGAAATCAACGACCGCCTGGGCTTCCTGGTCGATGTCGGCCTCGACTACCTGACCCTGGGGCGCAATTCCGGGACCCTGTCGGGCGGCGAATCGCAGCGCATCCGCCTGGCCTCGCAGATCGGTTCCGGCCTGACCGGCGTGCTCTACGTCCTCGACGAGCCGTCCATCGGCCTGCATCAGCGCGATAACGACCGGCTGCTGGCGACCCTGCGGCGCCTGCGCGATCTCGGCAATACGGTGATCGTCGTCGAACATGACGAGGACGCCATCCGTTCCGCCGACTACCTGGTGGATATGGGGCCGGGGGCCGGCATCCATGGCGGCGAGATCGTGGCCCGCGGCACGCCGGAACAGGTGATGCAGGCTCCCGACAGCCTGACCGGCCAGTACCTCACCGGTCTGCGGCAGATCCCCATCCCGGCGCTGCGCCGCGGCGGCAGCGGCCGCAGCCTGACGGTGGTCGGCGCCAGGGGCAACAACCTGCGCTCCATCGACGTCGCCTTTCCGCTGGGCACCTTCACCTGCGTCACCGGGGTGTCGGGCGGCGGCAAGTCGACCCTGGTGGTGGAGACCCTGTACAAGGCGCTGGCGCGCCGCCTCAACGGGGCGCGCGAGCATGCGGCGGCGCATGAGCGGATCGACGGCCTGGAGTTCATCGACAAGATCGTCGACATCGACCAGTCGCCGATCGGCCGCACGCCCAGGTCCAATCCCGCCACCTATACCGGCGCCTTCACGCCGATCCGCGACTGGTTCACCAATCTGCCGGAGGCGCAGGCCCGCGGCTACAAGGCCGGGCGCTTCAGCTTCAACGTCAAGGGCGGCCGTTGCGAGGCCTGCCAGGGCGACGGGCTGATCAAGATCGAAATGCATTTCCTGCCCGACGTCTATGTCCAGTGCGATGTCTGCAAAGGTCAGCGCTACAACCGCGAGACCCTTGAAATATCGTTCAAGGGCAAGAGCATAGCGGACGTCCTGGATATGACGGTGGAGGAAGCGGCGGTCTTCTTCAAGGCGGTGCCGGCGGTGCGCGACAAGATGGAGACCTTAAAGCGCGTCGGGCTCGGCTACATCCATCTCGGGCAGCAGGCGACCACGCTGTCGGGCGGCGAGGCGCAGCGGGTCAAGCTGGCCAAGGAACTGGCGCGCCGCGCCACCGGCGGCACGCTGTACATCCTCGACGAGCCGACCACCGGCCTGCATTTCGACGATGTCCGCAAGCTGCTGGAGGTCCTGCATGCCCTGGTCGAGACCGGCAACACGGTGCTGGTGATCGAACACAATCTCGAGGTCATCAAGACCGCCGACTGGATCATCGACCTCGGCCCCGACGGCGGCACCGGCGGCGGCGCCGTGGTGGCCGCCGGCACGCCCGAGGAAATCGCCCTTTGCCCGGACAGCCATACCGGGCACTATCTGCGGCCCTATCTGTCGAAGGCCTTGAAACGGGCCTGAGGTTTTTTCTTTAGACACGGATTTAACGGATGAACAACGGATTCAAGAAGATTGATATTATTGCGCCTGCGGCGTTTTTCTTTATCCGTGTTCATCCGTTGTGATCCGTTAAATCCGTGTCAGATAAGATGACCCCAGTGCATATCATCGGCGGCGGTCTGGCAGGATCCGAGGCCGCCTGGCAGCTGGCCAAAGCCGGTATCCCCGTCATCCTTCATGAGATGCGCCCGCATCGCTCCACCGAGGCGCATACCAGCGGACGCCTGGCCGAGCTGGTCTGTTCCAATTCATTTCGCTCGGACGACGCCGATTACAACGCCGTCGGCCTGCTGCATGAGGAAATGCGCCGCGCCGGCTCGCTGATCCTGGCCACCGCCGATGCCTGCCGGGTGCCGGCCGGCGGCGCCCTGGCGGTCGATCGCGACGGTTTCGCCGAGGCGGTCGAGGCGGCCCTGACCGCCGAGCCGCTGGTCACTGTCAGCCGCGAAGAGATTGCCGGTTTGCCGCCGACGGACTGGGACCAGGTGATCATCGCCACCGGTCCGCTGACCTCACCGGCCCTGGCCGAGGCCATCGGCGGCCTGACCGGCGAAGCGGCGCTGGCCTTTTTCGACGCCATCGCCCCCATCGTCCACAAGGACAGCATCGATTTTTCCAAGGCCTGGTACCAGTCGCGCTACGACAAGGGCACCGGCACCGACTACATCAACCTGCCGCTGAGCCACGACCAGTACGAGGCCTTCGTCGACGACCTGCTGGGCGCCGAACGCCATCAGTCCAAGGACTGGGAGGGCACGCCCTATTTCGAAGGCTGCCTGCCGATCGAGGTGATGGCCGAGCGCGGCCGCCAGACCCTGGCCTTCGGACCGCTGAAGCCGGTGGGGCTGACCAATCCCCACAGCCCGGAGCTGCGGCCCCGCGCCGTGGTGCAGCTGCGCCAGGACAACGCGCTGGGCACGCTTTACAACATGGTCGGCTTCCAGACCCGCCTCAAACATGGCGACCAGATGCGCATCTTCCGCCGTTTACCCGGTCTGGAAGGGGCCGAGTTCGCCCGCCTGGGCGGCATGCACCGCAACACCTTCCTCAACAGCCCGCGCCTGCTGGACCCCTGGCTGCGCCTGAAGCTCCGCCCGGCTTTACGCTTCGCCGGGCAGATCACCGGCTGCGAAGGCTATGTCGAAAGCGCCGCCATCGGCCTGCTGGCCGGGCGCTTCGCCGCCGCCGAGCGCCTGGGACGAGCCCCCTCGCCGCCGCCCCTGACCACCGCCCTGGGCGCCCTGCTCAACCACATCACCGGCGGCGCCAATGCCGACAGCTTCCAGCCGATGAACGTCAATTTCGGGCTGTTTCCCGAACCCACCGACGACCGCGACGAACGCGGCCGGCGCATCAAGGGGCGCGAGCGCAAGAAACTCTATGCGCTGCGGGCGCGGGGCGACCTTACCGCCTGGCTCTGACCGCCGGCGGCGGGGGCAATTTCCCAGACATGGATTTAGCCGGTCGCAACTTTTGAGGGCCACTTGCTTTCATGGCGCACTGCGCAGCGGAGTTGCCACGCGAAACACTCTCCATGAGCTTGTAAAAACATGTTTATTCCCGTATAACGGGTATGTTGATTGTTTTTCGCTCCCTGGCATCCTGGAGACGAGGCTTCGCGTATGTATCAATTTTTGTCATCCGATTTGACAGTAGCCGTTATAGAAAAAAAGGCGCCGATCCTGTTTGCGATTTTAGAACAGAATAATTTATCTGACGATTTAAGAGACATTGAAGAAAGAGATATTTTAATATACGCCGATTTGGCTATAGTTAAGGATGGCGTTAACATTTCGTCTAATTTAATTATTTTTAACTATTTGAAAGTTCGACTACGCCAACAACATATTGCTTTGAATGAAATAATAGGCCATTGCAAAGACGTTACCAGAAAACGCAATTACCCAAGTTCCAAGGCACTGAAAGAGACTCCCGCGAATGTGGCGAGAGAGAGCGTTACGCGATTCCAACAAAAAATGAGTTCCTATAAAGAACAACTCCACACAAATCTTAATTATATTATCGACAGCCATAGACTGTTTGAAGCCTTCCGCCTTCGACTGAACAGAAATTGTAATTTATATATATCTAATGTAGATGGATTTGCGCGCGACATCACAACCCTTGTCAATCATAAAGACCTAGTAAATTATATCCCTTATGTTTTTGCGTCTTATGACCTATACGAAGGTCTTGTAAATGATTTACACACGGATGCAAAGCATGCGGGTCGTGTATTCCGTAAACTTCTGAAGAATGAACTCATTGGACCTGATGACGCCGACGTTGAACCTTGGCTGAGTCCCTTCTCCTGGCTTAAGAAATTAGAACGTATTGTTAAAAGAAGTGGGGCCGACGCGAATTTCAATGATCCTAAGTGGTCAGGCGCTCGGAAATTATTAGAGGAAGAAATACGGGAATTGCTTTCGGCACATTCTGTTCGCGATAAAGGAATATCGACACTCAGGAACCTGTCAAACAGACTGTCAAACTTGAAGAGGAACTTAGAGAGTACCTACATCTAATTCCTATCCGCCATTCCCAGCATAAGTTCAAATTCTTCAGACACGGATTTAGCCGATGAATAACGGATCAAAACGAATTGTTTTCATGGCGCCCGCGGCGCTTTTTTTTGATCCGTGCCTATCCGTTGCGATCCGCTTAATCCGTGTCTGATAAAACAATCTTAGGGCACAATATCGGCGGGCGAGTTGAGCATCGAACAGGCATCGCCTCGGCATTGATCTGATTGAATTTTTTCACCGAGTTGCCTATTATCGGTGAAATCGGAGAAATGATGAACAACGGCTCGACCGCCTATCGATTGCTGCATTGCCTGAAGACCGGCAAGCCTCATGTGGTGACCCGGGCGGACCTGACCAGGTTTACCGATAGATGTTCGTCTGGCCGGGGCGGACGGAAGGCCGGAAAGTCTGCGGCGCCGGATCTGGACCGCGCCATGCGGCGGCTGGCGCGGGAAAAACTGGTCGACAGGCTTGGGCCGGGCCGCTGGCTGGTGCCGACCGGAGAAAAGCCGATCATGGAGGTGCCCAGGCTGTGGAGCAATCCCGGCCAGGACAAGCCGGAAACCGTTATCGCGGTGACAGTGGCCAATCCGACGATTGCCGACATCACCCGCCTGATCCTCAGCTATGGCAGCGGCCGTGTCGGCGAGGTTCTTGACACAATGGAAGATGACCGCGAGATCCATGCAGCCAGCGCGAATCTGGCGCGCCGCATGATCAATAACAGCATCGCCGGCATCCGGGCGGCGGCCGAACGTCACGTCACCCAGGACATGTGATGCTGACCACCGCGTCGCTGCCGGAGGCAACCAGACAAGTCCTGGACGCCGTCAAGGATGATCCTGGGATCGGCGATTTCCGGCTGATCGGTGGCACGGCCATCGCCCTGCACCACGCCCACCGCTCCAGCGAGGATCTGGATTTCAGTTTTCCGGAGCCCAAGCTGCAAACGCCTTTGGTCCGAAAGATCATCGATCGTCTGACGAAAATGGGTTTTTCGGCCCAACTGGTGACGGACGAAGGCGCCAGGCTGTACTGGGAAAACGACGGCGACGGCAATATTGATGACTATCAACAGGATTGGGCCATCGATGGCGTAAAGGTCACATTCTTTTGTGCCGATTCGCAGGAACGGGCACAGGCTCTCAGGGCCATGCCCTGCCTCGCCCACGGCCAGGTGCAGGTGGCCGACAGCGACTCTCTTTTCGAATTCAAAGGCCGGCTTTTAACCAAGAGATCGATGTCCAGGGACATGTTCGACCTCTGGTACTATTGCGCGCATCGGGGCAAGACGGTTGCCGACATCTACCAATGCGCCAAAGCGGAAAGCCCCGGCTATACCGACAAGCTGCTGCGAGCAAGGCTGCTGCCGGAGAAGATGAGCCGCCGGGATCCTGGCTTCCTGTCCACTCTCGCCGGCGCCCCTCGCGACTTCGACGAGTTGAAAGCCCAATTGGCCCTGCTGGTCGACGCCTATGACCGGCAACAGGCAAAGCGCATCGCGGAAGAGGAATTCGGCAGCGCCGCCTACATATCGGCGGCAGACGCGATCCGCTATGCCGGCGAAGCAACGAAGGTCACGCCGGCCTTTGCCGAGCGTGGCCGCGATAAAACCGGAATGGTCCATTTCGAATGGCACGGCCTGCCGGACGCCGAATGCGCCCGGCGAACCGCCGTCATGACCAGACCGGAAAACTATGCCATTGCCAAACAGGCGCTGATCGAACGTTTCCAGGACATCGACCCTAAAGGATTCGCCGCCTGGGAGCGCGGCGGCCGAAAACCCGTCGGACCCCGGAAAAAGAAAGCGCCCGAGCGGAAATAATCGCCAGTTAGCGGAACCATTCAGAACCGGCCCGTCGTCATCGCCCAGACAAGCGCCAGCGGCCGCGGTCGCGGCGTCGACCAGTTGCCGTCGAACAGATTGCCCCCGGCTCGGTCCAGCCCCCGCAGATAGGCATCGGCCAAAGGCGCGGTGAGCAGGGCCGGAATCACCGATTTGGATATTCCCCGCCGTGACCGCCGGGCCGCCGCCAGATGGCCGCGCGCCGCCTCGGCGATGGCGCCGCCGACCGCCGCCAGTCCCTCGCCGCCCTTGCCGGCCAGCACCTGGTCAGCGCCGACACCGTGGCGGTCCAACAATGCCCCCGGCAGGTAAAGCCGTCCCTGGGCGGCGTGGAACGGCACGGCGCGCAACAGCCCGGTCAGCGCCCAGGCGATGCCGACATGGCGAGCGGCGGCCATCACCGCCTCGCCGTCGCCGCCAAGAACCCTCGCGGCCAGGCGGGTCAAGGTCGCCGAGGTCCCTTCGGCATAGGCTTCCAGGGCTGCCAGATCGGCCGGCGGGTCGCTCTCCATGTCGGCTTCGCGGGCCTCCAGCAGGGCCTCGAACTCTGCCCGCGGCAAGTCATGACGGGTGATGACCTTGGCCAAGGCGTCCGCCAGGGGAGCGCCGGCGTCGGCGCCGGCATAGACCTTGTCCAGGCTGTCGCGCCACCATTGCAGGCGGATGCGTCCCAGCATCGGTTCACGCACCAGTTCCCTGGCCCGGGCGATCTCGAGGTTGAAGGCATAGAGGACAAATAGCGCCTCGCGACGGTCCGCCGGCGCGAACAGAGCAGTGGCAAAGCGGTCGCGGTCCTGCTGGCGGACGGCGCGGGCGCTTTCGGACAGGGTTTCCGGTGATGCCATAAGGGTCCCGTGGGCTTGGTGGTCAACTTTTTCAAATCGATGCGGATGGCTTTCGTATATACCTATTCCGGTTGATCGAAGAGGCATCATTCCATGACTTTGCATGTGGTGGGGGCCGGATTGGCCGGGCTGTCCTGCGCCCTGGCCGCCGCCGACGCCGGTCTGACCGTCCAGCTGCATGAATCCGCCGGCCATGCCGGCGGCCGCTGCCGCTCATTTCACGAGCCGCGGCTGGACCGGCGCATCGACAACGGCACCCATATGGTGGTGGGCGGCAACCGGGCGGTGTTCGATTTTCTCAAACGCCTGGGCAGCACCGGCGAACTGCTCCCCTGCCCGCCGGTGTTCCCCATGATTGATCTGGCCAATGGCCGGCGCTGGCGCGCCACGCCGTTGCGGCTGCTGCCCTCGGCCCTGGCCGCCGCCTGGGCCCTGCGCCATGGCGAGGATGCCAGCGTCGCCGCCCGCCTGGGGTCGCTGGGCCATTTCCAGCGCTTCTGGGATCCGTTGGCGCTGGCGGTGATGAACACCCCGGCCGATGCCGCCTCGGCGGTGGTGTTCCGCCGCGTCCTGGCCCGCACGCTGTGGCG
>DUZF01000099.1 GCA_013349665.1 Rhodospirillaceae bacterium
CACCGTTACTGCTGGCGGCATGTCCCCTCCGTGATTTGCTACAACATGTAGCGAATCACGGTGACTCACCGGACGCAAGCCCCTTGACGCGAGTCAGCCTTTTCGGCCGCTGGTATAATTTTTCAGATTCAGCGGATCTCAGGGGATATGCACGGATAAGAAAATTGCGCCGCAGGCGCATTGAAAATCATCCGCTTTCATCCGTTGATATCCGGGAATCCGTGTCTATAAACCGATCCTGTCAAATTCAGTCGACGGAAGCCTCGATACTTTTCCGGTAAGCGCTGTGTTCGGCATGCTCCTCGATCTGCCGGGCCAGGGCGCGGCGTTCCGCCTCGAGAAACGCCGCCACCGCGTCACGGAACGGCGCTTCGCGGATCCAGTGGGCGCTCCAGGTCGGGGTGGCATCATAGCCGCGGCTGACCTTGTGCTCGCCCTGGGCGCCTGCCTCGACCCTGGTCAGGCGGTGCTCGATGGCGAAGTCGATGGCCCGGTAGTAGCACAATTCGAAATGCAGCCAGCGAAACTCGCCCAGCGCCCCCCAGTTGCGGCCGAACAGGGTGTCTTCGCCCAGAAGATTGAGGGCACCGGCCACCCATTGGCCATCCTGCTCGGCCATGATCAGGACCACGGCCGTGCTCATGGTTTCCCCCAGCCGCAGAAAGAACTCCCTGGTCAGATAGGCATGCGACCATTTGCGTTCGGCGGTATTGAGATAAAAACTGTAAAATGCGTCCCAATGCGCCGGCGTGACGGCATTGCCGGTCAGGGTGTGAATGCGCAGGCCAAGGCCGTTGGCGCGCTCGCGCTCTTTGCGGATTGATTTTCTTTTGCGGGACGACAAGGCGCCGAGAAAATCATCGAAACTTCCATAATTCCGGTTGGTCCAGTGAAACTGTTCGCCAATGCGCAACAACCAGCCTTCGGCGGCCAGGCTCTCGGCCTCCGCCTGGGTGGCGAAGGTGACATGCGCCGAGGACAGGGCGGCGCGGCGGGTCAGCTCGCGCATCGCCGACGCCAGCATCCCTTCCAATGCCGCCGTCCCGCCGTCCGGCTGAGGGCGAACCAGCAGGCGCCGGCCGGTGGCCGGGGTGAACGGCACGGCGCATTGCAGTTTCGGGTAATACTGCCGACCGGCGCGAGCCCAAGCATCCGCCCAACTCCAATCGAACACATATTCGCCGTAGGAATGGCTTTTCACATACAGCGGCGCACAGGCCTGCAGATGACCGGAGGCATCCTCCACCAGCAGGTGGTGGGCCGCCCAACCGCTTTCGGGGCAGGCCGAGCCCGAGCTTTCCAGGGCGGCGAGAAAGGCGTGACGGTTGAAGGGCGAGCCGATGCCGGCACAGCCGTCCCATTGTCCGGCATCGACGGCGGCGATGCCGTCGATGGCCCGCACAGTCAGTCCGCCGTCAGCCATGGTTGGGTCCCACAGGTTTCACATCTTAAATGGGGGAGACGCGCCCGATCCCGCAAGAGTATCTCCCATGCCGTCCGTTGTCGTCGATGAATCCGCGAGAGCCCGCCAGCTGCGGCGCATGCGCCTGGTGGCCGGCGGCCTGCTGGTGGGGATGTTCGGGCTGTTTTTCGCCGCCCGTCATTGGCAGGCCGCCTTTCCCTGGCTGTCCTATGCCAGGGCCTTCGCCGAGGCGGCGATGGTCGGCGGCTTCGCCGACTGGTTCGCGGTGACGGCGCTGTTTCGCCACCCCTTCGGCCTGCCGATCCCCCATACCGCCATCATCCCGCGCAACAAGGATCGCATCGGACAGTCCCTGGGGGGCTTCGTCGCCAATAATTTTCTCAGTCCCGATGTGCTGATGCCCAAGGTCAAGGCGCAGGATCTTGCCCGGCGCCTGGGCTCTTGGCTGCAGGTTCCCGCCAACGCCCGCTTCGTGGCGCGGCGCATCACGGCGGCCGGGCCACCCCTGGTGGCGGCGATGCGCGACGAACCGGTGCGCCGGATGTTGCGCGAGGCGGCGGTGGGACGCCTGCATCATCTGGCGGCGGCGCCCCTGCTGTCGAAGATCCTCACCATCCTGGTGGCCGGTGGTCAGCATCTGGCTCTGTTCGATCTCGGGCTTGAGGTGGCGCGCGGCTTTCTGCTCAACAATCAGGACGGCATCCATCAGCGGATCTGCGACAAATCCCGCTGGTGGGTACCCGATTTCGTCGATCAGCGCCTGGCCCGGCGGTTCATTGTCGGCGGTCTGGAGACCCTGGACGAAATGCAAAGCGAGGATCATCCCTGGCGGTTGCAGTTCCAGGACAGCGTCGCCCGCCTCATCGACCGCATGGCCAATGCTCCGGAATCCCTGGCCAGGGCCGAAGCACTGAAAGAAGAGATCATCAGCCATCCCGAGGTGCAGGCTTATCTGGAGTCCCTGTGGCAGGAGGCCAAGCGGGTGATCCTCGCCGACCTCGCCGGCGGTGATCGCATCGAGACGGTGCTGACCGATGCCCTGTCGGGGTTCGCGTTCAGGCTGGGCCAGGACGCGGCACTGCGCGAGGTGGTCAATTCCTGGATCAATCGCGCCGTGCTGCATGTGGTGGTGCCCAACCGGACCCGTCTCGGCGCCTTCATGGCCGGGGTGGTGCGCAACTGGGATACGCCGACGCTGGTGGCCAAACTGGAGCTGCAGGTCGGCCGGGATCTGCAATATATCAGGATCAACGGTACCCTGGTGGGCGGGGCCATCGGCCTGCTGATCCATGCCCTGACCTGATCTCAGGAATATGCATGTCTCCCATGCGAGCAGAAATGTTGCAATGCACAATCTAGAAAATTAACATTCCGGCGTCGGGGGAAGATTGGAGACAAACAATGTTGACCGCAATTTCCTATGTCGTTGACCGCTTCGCCGATGATGAAACCGCCTCAAAGCAGCAGGACAAGAAAAGTCTTGTTATCAGCGGTATCTATTCAGCGTCGGTTCTTGGGGCTATCTATCTTGCTGGGTTGCTGTTCTGGGGTCTTGGCAGGATGAATGGTACTTGGTGATTCCAGTGCGGAGGGTCTTCCCTCCGCGCCGAATCTTTATTTTGGACTTGCGCCCACGGTGCTCGTCGGATCGGGAAGCTTCCTGATCCTCGCCAGCAGATAATCCAAGTCACTGGCATCGAAGCTGACACCCATGGTTTCATACTGGGTGAGGATCCGCTCAACCATCCGTCGGCAATAGCGTTCGCGGTCCAGGTCGCCGCCGTCGAACTGGTTTTCCCGGGCGACATCCAGGGCGCAACGAAAGGCGGCGAACAGCGCCGCCGGCAACCCGGCCTTGTCGTACAGCGCCTTGAAGCCGAGCTTTCCCGGATCGTGGATCAGGGCGACCGCGTTGGCCGAGGGAATTTTCGCCAGTTCGGACAGGGCCGCCTCAAAGAACGCCGTGTCGCCGACGCAAACGGCGCGCAGCACGATGGACGGCGTCAGGCGGCCATTGACATTCAGGTGGCGGACCAGGCCCTCGACATCCTCCCGGTCGGCGCCCGCCGACAATTCGATGGTCGCCCGTTCGCGGCTATGGGCCATGAGATCGGCGGCCTGGCCGTCGGCCAGCCGGCTGCTGCCCGCCAGCGCCTTCTCGAATTGCTCGGACACCTGGTTGACCAGGCTTTCGGTCAGCGACATGGGCACATTGGCCCGCCCCACCAGCCAGGCCGAGTCGAGCCCCATGATGCCGCTGGTGACCTCCCCCGGCAAACGGCTGCGCTGCAGCAACGGGCCGGTCACCGCCGGGTCATGGCGGAACTCGCGTTCCACCTTGTCGAGCGTCTTGGCCGAGATGTCGGCGCCTTCGTTGGCGACCAGGCTAGCGACGACGGCGGTCTTGCCGGTGTCCACCAGCACCTCGGACACCGCCGAGGAGATTTCCGGACGCCGGGTAATCGCCATCTGCTTGGGCAGGCTGTCGCTGCGGACGATGGCGATCAGGTCCTGGTCGGTAAGCACCTTGGAAAACTGCAGGATCGGCAGCGACACGTCGTCGACGTCGCGGGCCAGGGCCACCGCCACGTCATGAGGCAGCAGGGCGCTTTCCTTGAGATGGGTGGACAGGGCCTGGCGAACCCGCACCTCGGCGTCCTTGACCAGCAGGCGGAAGATATCCTCGGCCAGTTGCCGCTCGGCCGGGCTCAGGCTGCCCTGGTCGAAATGGCTGGCGATTTTCGCCGCGGTTTCGGCGCGCGCCTCCGGCGAGTGCTCGGTGATCAGTCTGCCGACGTCGTCGGTGGTCAGTTTACTGTCGCTCATGCATGTTTCCTAGCCGCGGCGTCAAGGCATGGGGAAGCATTAAATCCCTTTCCCATTATGATTCCCTTAACTATCGGTCAGTTCGACGATGGCGTCGACCTCGACGGCGGCGCCCAGCGGCAGTGCCGGGCAGCCTACCGCGGCGCGGGCATGGCGTCCGGCGTCGCCGAACACCTCGACCAGCAGATCCGAGGCACCGTTCACCACCTTCGGGTGATCGGTGAACTCGGCCGTGCAGGCGACGAAGCCCCCCAGCCTGACGATGCGCGCCACCTTTTCCAGGGCCCCCGCGGCGTTGATCTGGGCGATGATGTTGAGCGCGCAGAGGCGGGCCGCCTGATAGCCGGCCTCCACCGTCACGCCGTCGCCGAGGCGGCCGCAATGGTGCAGCTTGCCGTCCTTGAGCGGCAACTGCCCGGCAATGAACAACAGATTGCCGGTGGCGGCGAAGGGGGCGTAATTGGCCGCCGGGGCCGACGCCGTCGGCAAGGTCAGGCCCAGTTCGGCGAGGCGCCGGGCGATGTTCCCCATGATGTATTTCTCCTTGTTACAGGTCCTGACGGACGTTCCAGATATTGAAGGCCGGCGGCCGGCCGAACTGTTGTCCCAGCAGATGGCGCCATTCCGTGAGTTCCGCCGGGTCATCGCCGGAGGCGGCATGACGTTCGGCCAGGACGGCCCGCCAATAGGCGGCCTCCGCCGCCGGATGCCAGGCGCCGCCGATCTCCATCTTGCCCAATCCGCCCGGGAGTTCGAAGGCTTTTGGCGTCCGTTGCCGTCCCCAGGCAAAAAAGTCCGACAGTCCGGCCGACCAGGTCAACGGCTTGCATTCATTCATGAATTCGCGCACCAGCAGTTCCAGGGCGAAAGACGTCAAGGGCACGCTGCAGACCGAGCGCCAGGCCTTGAGAAGCGCCAGCAGCCTGGTCGTGCGACCGCCGTTGAGGCTGTCGGACAGGCGCAGCGCCGCCATCTCGGCGGCCGGATTGGTCAGCATCCAGCCCTGGTGTCCCGGTATGGCGAAGCCGCCCTGATGCTCCACCGCCGGGCGCACCGCCACCGGGATGCTGCCGATTTCCACCAGCAGGCAACCGTCGCCGAGACCGACCGGCGCTGCCGGCAGGGCGGCCCTGAGCGCGCCTTCCATGCGCCACAGGATATCCGTCTGCTGTGGCCCGCCGGGAGCGAGATAAAACAGATCGACCGCCGTCAGCGGCCGCACGGCGATACGCTTGCCGACGGCGCCGGCCACCAGATGATCGCCCCGTTCGTCGCTGTCGACGGGCTCGGAGCCCAGGGCCCGGCGCAACAGGGCCGCCACCATCACCGCCGCCTGCCGTGCCGCCGCCAGTTCCTCCGGTGACAGGATCAGGTCGTCGATAAAGGCGTCAAAGCGAAGGTCGCGGCTGTTCATCCCGCCGAGGGTAGCCCAGTCAGGCGGTCGCATCCAGGCGGTCGTAGCCCTTGAGCCGGTAGACGGCCAGGGAAACCACCCAGCTGACGGCGAACAGGGCGACGATGACAATGCCGAACAGACCGAAATTGCCGGTCAGGCTGCCGACGGTGTCCCAGAACGGGCCGCGCAGGGCCAGCCGCTCGGCCAGCAGGCCAAGGACCTCGACGCTGCCGACCAGCACCGCCACCACCACCGACAGCCCGGTGATGGTCAGGTTGTAGTAGAGTTTGCGCAAGGGCCTGACCAGGGCCCATTGGTAGGCCCCCACCATCAGCAGTCCGTCGAGGGTGTCGAGCAGCGACATGCCGGCGGCGAACAGTGCCGGGAAGACCAGGATCGACCAGACGGGCAGGCCCTCGGCCGCTTCCGCCGCCGAAATGCCCAGCAGTCCGATTTCGGTCGCGGTGTCGAAGCCCAGGCCGAACAGCACGCCGAGGGGATACATGTGCCAGCTGCGGCCGATCATGCGGAACAACCGGCCGAGCAGGCGGGTCAGCGGCCCCTGGCCGGCCAGGGCCTGGTCGAGATCGACGGCGGACAGCCGGCCGCCGTCGCGGACCTGTTTGAAGCTGCGATAGACGCCCTGCAGGATGACCAGGTTGGCACCGGCGATAAGGAACAGGAACGCCGCCGACACGCCGGTGCCGACCAGCCCGCCGGCCGCCTTGAGGTCGCCGAAATGATTTTCCGCCGCGCTGGCCAGGACGGCGATGGCCACCGACAGGGCGACCACCACGGTGGAGTGGCCAAGGGAAAAAAACAGCCCGACCCCCAACGGCGCCTGGCCCTCCCGCATCAGTTTGCGGGTGACGTTGTCGATGGCGGCGATGTGATCGGCGTCGATCGCATGGCGCAGCCCGAAGCCATAGGCCAGCAGCGCCGTGCCCAGAAGCACCGGATAGTCGCGGAAGGCGATCAGCGCCCAGGCCCAGGCGGCCAGATTGAAGGCCGCCAGCAGAACCATGAGGGTGACGGCACTCGATCTGTCCACCGCGATCCGCATGGCGGTCCCTGTCGCTATGTCGTAGGATGATTTTGCATAATTTCATACACGGCCTTGTCCGTCAACGACGGCGCCTGTTCAGGGAGGTAACCGGCTATGGAGCGCGTGACCATTTCGCTCGACGAGGATCTGCTTGGCGAATTCGACGGCTTTATCCGGCGGCGCGGCTACGAGAACCGCTCGGAGGCGATCCGCGACCTGCTGCGCGCCCGCCTCGAGCAGGAGCGCATCGGCGAGGGCGGCAGCGGCCATGCCGTCGGCTGTCTGTCTTATGTCTACAACCATCATCAACGGGAGTTGGCGCGCCGCCTGACCGAGTCGCAACATGCCCGGCATGATCTGATGCTGTCGACCCTGCATGTCCATCTGGACCACGAGAATTGTCTGGAAGTGGTCATCCTGCAGGGTGAAACCGGCTCGGTTCGGCAATTCGCCGAGGCGACCATCGCCGAAACCGGCGTGCGCCACGGCGAACTGCACCTGGTGGCGGCGGAGATGGTGCGCGGCCAGCATGACCACGGCACCGGCACGCATCAGCATGTCCATCTGCGGCCAAAGAGCTGAATAAAAAAGGGGCCGGTAAACCGGCCCCGAATTCCTGGCGGGACCCGTCACTGCCCGCACCAGAGGATATTTTTATGGTCGCGAATTTGGCTCGACCCTGATGCAGAGAAAGATATACCTGTTTCACGTTAATGCAATAGCAACAAATGTGCAGGGTAGCCTGGACTCATTGCTGATGCTTATCCATTTCGATTACATGAAGACTGCCGCTTGTTCAGTCACCGTTTAGGGCAGATGGTCGCCCTGCCGGATATCGGGACCGGTTGCATCACGATGGCCGGCATTGTAAGTCGACAAAATGAAGTGCATGCGGTTGATCTTGATAGATTCGGGGGTGGGCGGCTTGACGGTTGCCCGGGCGATCCGCGCGACGATGCCGGTGCAGATGCTCTACGTCGCCGACAATGCTGGATTTCCCTATGGGGCGCTTACCGATGTCGATCTGGTGGCGCGGATCGAGAGGCTGGTTGTCCGGGCCCTTGATCTGGTCGACGCCGACGGCTTGGTGGTTGCCTGCAACACCGCCAGCACGGTGGTGCTCGACGCGCTGCGAGCCCGTCATGCCATCCCGATCATCGGCGTAGTGCCGGCGGTGAAATGGGCGGCGTCGATCAGTGAAAGTCGGCGGATCGGCGTTCTGGCGACGGCGGCGACGGTGGCGCGGCCTTACCTGGCCGAATTGATCAAGCGCTTTGCCGGTGATTGCGAGGTCTTCGTGCATGGTGCGGCGGGCTTGGCGGACCTGGCCGAACGGGCCTTTCGCGGGGAGCTGGTGGCGGATAGCGCGTTGATCGATGAAATCGCGCCGCTGTTCGCCCCTGTCGGCGCCGATGCCATCGACACGGTCGCCTTGGGCTGCACCCATTATCCGTTGCTGCAGGCCCGTATCGAGGCCGCCTTTCCGGGGGTGCGCTTCCTTGATCCGGCAGGGGCGGTGGCGCGTCAGGTGGCCAGGGTGGTGTCGCCGGGCGGCGCCTGGCGAGGCTCTGTGGCGCCCGATACCGTCCTGTTCACCGCCCAACCGGAGCATCGCGGCGCGTTGCAAGCCGCATTGCGGGCCGAGGCGTTCCCCAGACTGGCGGTGTCACCGATTTAGGACATGTCCTGTTCTGTCACCAGCCAGGCTGTGGTGGTTCCCAACCATCATCTCCAGGCCTGTCTTCGAGCGTCGGAGATCCACTGGTCGGCGCGGGTTGCATCGTGGCGAATGACTCTCTTAAGGGTTTCGGGAGTCCGGCGACGAAAGCGTCGTCGAGGACGTATTGCGGCAAGGTTTCTTTAATCAGCCTCCACATGATCAAAGCCTGTTCGCCGTCCCGGCGCTTTTTCTCGGGCTCGCGCATCAGACGCTTCGACAGCCACATTTTATGGAGCATCCAGATCCGCGGGTCGGGAACGATGATTGGTGCCGGGTATCCGCGTGTATCGATCACCAGCGTACTGGTTGCTTCACAGTTGACCAGCCATTGCAGCCCTTCGATGGGCGATGGGCTGATATCGGACCCAGACAGGCCCAGGCTGCCGGGTTCGTCTTTCCATGGCGGCCGAGACTGGGGACGGATCAAGTCGACCATGAAGCCTTCGGCATTGACAGCCCGATAAGGTTTCCCCTGGACGTTTTCGAAGCTGTGATCCAGCGATTGCAACAGCCCGAGAACAGTCTTTTCCCTTGGGCCATCCATGATAATTCGCAATCGCCGCCGCGCATCGACCAGAAGGTCGATGTCACTCGTTGCCAGAACTTCGCCGGATAAGTGAACTCCGGCCAAGGCCTCATAAGCAAACATGGAATTCGTGCCGACCACGCGAATATGGCCAAGTATTTCGGCCTGATCGAGAAGGCGTAATAGTCTGCCAATGAGCCTCGGGACACGGCCAAGACCGACGCTTCTGGCAATGCCAGCCTGAATATCGATCGTGTTTGTCAGGTTGCGGAGCCGCTCTTTCGCGACCTTGCGGCCGTCATGAAAACTTTGATAGATGTTTTCCGTTTCTGGTGACCGATGGCCAAGACTTTTCTCCGATCGGCCAATTTTACGCTTAAGGTAATCGGTGCCGTTCACCTGCCGCCAGAACATCGATCCGGAAAACCGATGCGACGCCAGCCGGCTTGCGTCCCGCCATGATTCGTAAGCCTGGCGCAGATCCACCAGGTTTCTTGCCTGCAAATTTGTTATTTCATTGAAATGCAATACTTTGCCGCTTTTTATAGAAAAATTAGTGCATAAGTGGCAATTATAAATATTTCAGTAGGTTATGGCAATAACTCTGATGACGGCCGCTATCGCAGTCGGCGATGTAGGGATCAGCGACTGGTCTTGCCTTTGTTGAGTTTGACCGCTCGGGCGCGCAACGCGGCATCAAGACCCGATCGCGCCCAGTCGAGCAATTCAGCCTGGTCATCCATGGCGATGTCCGGCGCCGAGTAATAGGACATTTCGGTCATGCTTCCGTCCTTTGCCGGATAGCGGAAGGGTTCGCTCCCGGCTTTCACGAAGTGCTCGCGGTTCATGTCGTCGGTTTTGAAATAGAGCACATCGTCATCGATGATGGCAAAGAACAGGTCGTCGACATAGACGCCGAAGGCGCCGAACATCGAGCGCACACGAACGGCGCCCAGCGGCGTCAGTTGCTCAGTTACCCAATTGGTAAAGTCGGTTTGTTTCGGCATGGCGCTCATGATGACGGCGGAGGAACTCGCCGGGATTTACACTTTGTGGAAGACCAGCGCGAGGTTATTCGCCGGCATGGCGACACGCTCGGAAAGGTGCAGTCGATGTCCGGCGGCAAGCTCCGTGATCAGGTCCAGGTGGCGAAGACCCCAATCCGGGTTGCGTGACCTGAGGTCACGGTCAAAGGCCAGATTGCTGGCGGCCGTCTCGATGCCGGGTTCAATGTAAGGGCCATAGAGGAACAGCAAGCCACCGGCGCGCAGAATGCGGCCGGCGCCGGTCATCAGCCCCTCGGTTGCCGCCCAAGGCGAGATGTGGATCATGTTGATACTGACGATCGCGGCGGCGTCGTCGACCGGCCAGGTGTCGGGGCGGGAGGCGTCGAGCCGCAAGGGCGGCAGCAGATTGGGCAGGCCGGCATGCCGGTGCCAGGCCGCTATGCTGGCCAGGGCGTCATCGTCGCGGTCGGTCGGTTGCCATTGCAGATGCGGCAATGCCGCGGCGTTATAGACCGCATGTTCACCGGCGCCGGCGGCGATTTCCAGGACGATGCCCGCGCTCGGCAGACGGGGTCTGAGGACAGCGAGAATCGGGTCGCGGTTGCGGGCGGTGGAGGGGGCGGTTCTGGCCCCGGGAGGGATAAGATCGGCCATGCCGGCTAGACTTCCTGTCGGGTGGGGCGGTACAGGATTATGGTGCACATGATCGTTGCGGTCCCTTCCAGCCAAGGCGGCGCTTCAAGCCGCTCGATTTTCAAATGGGTAGACGTCAGAGTCTGTTCTGAAGCTCAGCGAGGTAAAGGAAAAGTTTCGAAGATCCGCCGGATGGCGTCG
>DUZF01000100.1 GCA_013349665.1 Rhodospirillaceae bacterium
CTGCTGATGACCATGATCTACAGCTTCAAGGGCAACGGCCTGTGGAGCGACAGGCGGGAAGACAACCTGATCGACGGCGGCCTGCCGATCTATGGCTGCTATCCTTGCGCCGACGGCAAATTTCTCGCTTTGGGGCCGCTGGAGCCGCAATTCCATCGTCTGATGCTGGACCGCATGGGCATCACCGAGGCGGAGTTCGCCCAGCCTTGGGACCGCGCCTGCTGGCCGGCCCTGCGCCAGCGCCTGCAGGAGGTGGTGGCCGGCAAGACCCGCGACGGCTGGATGGAGATCTTCGCCGACCTCGATGCCTGCGTTTCGCCGGTGCTGGACATGAACGAGGCGCCGGCGCATCCCCACAACCAGGCCCGCGGCACCTTCGTCACCATCGACGGCGTGGTGCAACCGGCGCCGGCGCCGCGCTTTTCCCGCACCCCCCCCGAGGTTGGGGGCCCTCCGGCTCCCCCGGGACGGGACGATACCGGCGTGCTATTAGGCTGGGGATTCGCCCAGACCGACATCGACTTGCTCAAAACTCAGGGAGCCTTTCAATGACCGCCTATATTCCGCCGCTGCGCGACATGGACTTCGTGCTTCGTGACCTCGCCGGGCTGGCCGATGTCGCCGCCCTGCCCGGCTACGAGGACGCCACGCCGGAGCTGGTGCGCAGCATCCTCGAGGAAGCCGGACGCATCGCCGAGGAAGTCCTGTCGCCGCTGAACAAGAGCGGCGACAGCCAGGGCGCCCGGCTGGTCGACGGCAAGGTGATCACCGCCGACGGCTGGAAGCAGGCCTATGCGACATTGGCCGAGGGCAACTGGATCGGCCTGGCGGCGGCCACCGAATTCGGCGGCATGGGGCTGCCGGGGATGGTCAACACGGCGGTCAATGAAATGTGGCAGGCCTCCAACATGGCCTTCGCGCTGTGCCCGATGCTGACCCAGGGCGCCTTCAACGCCATCGTCGAATGCGCCTCGGAACAGCAGAAGCAGACCTATCTGCCGAAGATGGCGAGCGGCGAATGGGCCGGCACCATGAACCTGACCGAGGCCTCGGCCGGCTCCGACCTCGGCGCCGTGCGCACCAGGGCGGTGAAGACCGGTGACCACTATCTGATCAGCGGCCAGAAGATCTTCATCACCTATGGCGACCAGGACCTGACCGACAACATCGTCCATCTGGTGCTGGCCCGCACCCCCGAGGCCCCCGCCGGGGTCAAGGGGATCTCGCTGTTCATCGTCCCCAAGATGCTGCCCGACGGCCGGCAGAACGACGTCCATGCGGTGTCGCTGGAGCACAAGCTGGGCATCCATGCCAGCCCCACCTGCGTGCTGGCCTTCGGCGACCACGGCGGCGCCGTCGGCCATCTGGTGGGCGAGGAAAACCGCGGCCTCGAATACATGTTCGTGATGATGAACCATGCGCGACTGAATGTCGGGCTGCAGGGCGTGGCGATCGCCGAGCGGGCCTATCAGCAGGCGCTCAGCTTTGCCCGCGAACGGGTCCAGGGCAAGCCCATCGGTTGCGCCGAGCGCACCGCCATCATCGAGCATCCGGACGTCCGGCGCATGCTGATGACCATGAAATCCTATATCGAGGCCATGCGGGCACTGGCCTATGTGGCGGCCGGCGAACTGGACAAGGCCCATGGCGCGGCCGATCCGGCGGCGCGGGCGGCGGCGCTGACCTATCACGAGCTGCTCAATCCGGTGGTCAAGGGCTGGTGCACGGAAATCGGCAACGAGGTCGCCTCGCTGGGCGTGCAGGTGCATGGCGGCATGGGCTATATCGAGGAAACCGGCGCCGCCCAGCATTTCCGCGACGCCCGCATCACCACCATCTACGAGGGCACCACCGGCATCCAGGCCAATGACCTGGTCAACCGCAAGATCCTGCGCGACAAAGGCGCCGCCGCCTTCGCCGCCCTGACCCAGGTCACCGACCAGGCCGGACTGCTGAAACAGACCGCCGATGCCGATCTGCAGGCCGTCGGCTCCCGCCTGGCGTCGGCCGCCGAACTGGCCCGGCAAGCCGTGCAATGGGTGATCGACGCCGCCGCCGAAAGCCCGCGCCTGCCGGCCGCCGCCGCGGTGCCGCTGCTGCATCTGATGGGCACCGTTCTAGGCGGCCACCAGCTGGCCCGCGGCGCCCTGATCGCGCGCCGCCGCCTGGACGCCGGCGAGGGCGACGCCGCCTTCTGGACCGCGCGACTGAAGACGGCGCGGCATTACGCCGACTGCATCCTGCCGAAGGCCGGCGCCTGGGCCAGCCATGTCACGGATGGCTCAAGGACGGTAATGTCGCTGACCGCCGATCAGATGTAGGAGGACCATGTCCGATCCAAGGAGCGAACAGCCGAATTTCATGGACACCCACCAGGTGGCCCATTACCTGCGTTTGAAAGAACGCAAGATCTACGACCTGGTGAAGGAAAAACGCATTCCCTGCGTCCGCGTCACCGGAAAATGGTTGTTTCCCAAGGCGGAGATCGATTCCTGGCTGCAATCGAATGTCGACGGCGCGGTGCCCCAACGCCCGCAGGCGGTTCCGCCGCTTGTCGTCGCCGGAAGCCATGATCCGCTCCTCGAATGGTGTTTGCGGCGCCTGGACGGGCCCCTGGCCATCCTGCCGGGCACCAGCACCGACGGCTTGGCCAGGCTGGCGGCGGGCGACGCGGTGATGGCCGGACTGCATCTGATCGACAGCGAGACCGGTGAGTTCAATATCGCGCAAACCAGCGCCATGCTTTCGCAGCGCAACGTGGTGCTGATCGAATGGGCCTGGCGCGACCAGGGCCTGGTGGTCGCCGCCGGCAACCCCTTAAATCTGACCTCCCTGGAGGATCTGGCGTCCCGCCGGCCGCGCCTGGTCATGCGCCAGGAAGGCGCCGGCGCCCGGGCCTTGCTGGAACGGTTGCTGAACCAGGCCGGCATCGGCCCGAAAGCGCTGACTCTGGCCGGGATCGTGGCGCGCAGCGAAACGGAAGTCGGTATGGCGGTGATGGAAGGGCAGGCCGACGCCGGCCTCGCCGTAGCCTCGGTTGCCGGTGCCCTGAAACTTGATTTCGTGCCATTGTTTCGCGAACGCTTTGACCTGGCCATCGATCGCCGGGCTTTTTTTGATCCGCCGCTGCAACGTTTGTTCGCCTTTACAAAAAGTGACGAATTCCGGGCCAAGGCCGCCGCCCTCGGCGGCTACGACGTCACCGGCCTGGGCATGGTTCACTGGAACGCGGATTAAACAGAAATATGGAAAATAAACATATTTTTGCATATGATCACACCCGTGACTTGGCTCGGGGAACCCCGGCTTGCGCCGGACATGCAAAGCAATGCCTGATGAGGATATTGGTTTACTGACTGTTGGAGCTGCCCCGCTCAGGGTGTGGCTGGCGCTGTTTTCCACCGTTCGGCAGATCGAACGCATGATCCAGAAAAACCTGCGCGACGGGCACTCTCTGACGATGGCAAAATTTGATCTGCTGGCGCAACTCCATGGCGCCCCCGAGGGCCTCAGCATGAGCGAACTATCCGAACGCCTGAAGGTCACCAATGGCGCCGTGACCTGCCTGGTTCGCCGCGCGGCCACGGAAAAGCTGGTAACGCGGATCGCCCGCAAAGGCGATAAGCGCCGGCAAAAAATACGCCTGAGCAGGAAGGGCCGCCAAGTCTTCGACAACATGGCTCCGACAAATCAGACTTGCATCCGCCAGGCAATGACCGGCCTTGCCGCGGAAGAACTCCTCGAACTGCACTCGCTTCTAAGCAAATTGCGGCCGTCCGCGACCGATCATGGCCGGCATCACTTCCCAGGCGAAGACCACAGCGAAGCCGCCGTGGCTTAACCCCCATTTCCAAAACATTGAGACAAGGATACTGTGGTTAGACACGAGAGGAGACAATCCTCCTAAAACTTGGTCTGTCGTCATAGGGAGGCAGGCGACCACATGAAGCCATCGGGCCTGTTTGCGGTCATTGTCTGCATTGTCGGTTTTTCCGTCCTGGCAGCCCGCATCCCGCACGGACCCGCTACGACGCCGGTCGAAAAGCTGACTCTGGCGGTCAGCCCGCAGGTCATGTCGGCGCTGGTCTATGTCGCTGCGGACAAGGGCTTCTTCCGGGACGAGGGGCTCGACATGGCGATCGAGACTTTTTCCTTCGGCAAAGATGCGCTGACCAATGTCATCGAGGGCAAAGCCGATATCGCCACCGTCGCCGAGGTACCGGTGATGCGCGAAATCCTTGGCGGAAGCCCGGTGACCATCTTCGCCACCATCCAGGCCACGGACCATGATGTCAATGTGATCGCCCGGACCGACGCCGGCATCCGCAGGCCAGAGGATTTGCAGGGCAAGCGCGTCGGCATAGCACGAGGAACCAATCACGAGTATTTTCTCGATCTGCTCCTCGCGCTTCACAGGGTCGACCCCGCCAGCATCACCTTTGTTCCGGTCACCTTCGATGACGGGGCCGCTGCCCTGATCAGCGGCCGCATTGATGCCCTGACGGCCTGGTCTCTGGCCCGCGTCGCCGTGCAGGCGGCCATCCCGGACCTGTTTCTCGCTTTCCCCAACGAGGGGCTCTACACGGAAATGTGGACCCTCGCCGCCATGCCGGAGTTTCTGCGGACCAGACCGGAGGCGGCGCGGAAGATGCTGCGCTCGCTTCTTCGCGCCGAGCGGTTCACCGCCGCCAACCACATGGAGGCGATCTCGATCGTCGCCCCCCATGTGCACATGGAGGCGGCCGCGCTGAGCCGCATCTGGGACGATTTCGGTTTTGGGATCAGCCTGGACCAGTCGCTGCTGGTCAATCTGGAGGGCGAGGCAAAACGTGAAATCAGGAAAAGACCCGACCTCGGCATGCCTGATTTTCTCAAACATATTTCCATCGACCAGTTGAAGTCGGTTGAGCCGAATCGTGTAACCGTCATCTCGCCAGAAACCAAATAGATGTCGCTAAGCCGATACTTACCATCACTATCGGTTCGCCTGACGGTCGGTCTTTCCGTGTTTCTGATCATGTCGCTACTGATCGGCAACACAGTCATTCTGATCCAATCGAATGCAAAGACGGAAGAATCCATCATAGAGGTTCAATATATCGGCCAGTTGTTGGATGACATTTTTCAGTTGGATTTCTTCATACAGGACTATCTCGGCAGCCGCGGAAATCGCGCCGTTGAGCAGTGGCGGGAATCTTACAGTCGTGTTGGTACCAGCCTGAACCAGGAGAAAAACAGCGACAAAACCGAAGAGCAAAGACGCATCATCAACCATATGATCGACAACTATCTTATTCTTGGGAGTTTATTTGAGCGGTTACTTTCTGAGAACGAAACTACAAGGTCTAATGGCAGCGAAGCCGAAAAACTGATTGCACAAGGACTGTCGATGCGGGCCAGCATCATCCTTGCCGATGCCCACAAGCTTTCCGCCGCGGTCAATGTGGATGTCACCAAAGAGCTGCATCTGTTCAATCATATTCTGGGAGTTTTGGTGACGGTGACGGCTTTTCTCGGCCTGATCGTCCTGTTGCTCAGTCGGCGTCTGCTGGGTTCGATGAAGGCCCTGACCTCGAGTGAAATACGCTTTCGGCGGGCGGTGGAAGAAGCCCCCTTTCCGGTGATGATCCACGCCGAGGGCGGCGAAATCGTCGCCATCAGCCGCAGCTGGACCGATATCACCGGCTACAGCCGACAGGACATTCCGACTATCGCCGCCTGGACCGACAAGGCCTATGGCGAGCGCCGGGAGTCGGTTCGAACCTATATTGATACCCTCTATGAGCTGGAGGACCGGCGAGCGGAAGGCGAGTTCCAAATCCGATGCCGTGACGGCAGCCAGAGGGTATGGGATTTCAGCTCTGTCGGGCTCGGCAGGGGGCCCGACGGGCGCCGTCTGGCCGTCAGCATGGCATTGGATGTCACCGAACGCGCAAGGACGGAAACCGAGTTGCGGGTGGCGGCGACCGCCATGGAATCGCAGGACGGCACCGTCATCTGCGACGCCGAGGGGGTGATCCTCAGGATCAACCAGGCATTCTCCAGGATAACCGGTTATTCCTCGGATGACGCGGTGGGACGCAAGACCAATCTTCTCCAATCCGGTCGCCACGATCAGACCTTCTATGCGGCGATGTGGGACAGCATCAACACCCTCGGCAGTTGGAACGGTGAAATCTGGAACCGCCGCAAGAACGGCGAGATTTATCCGGAATGGCTCAGCATCACGGCGGTGAAGGGAGCCGATGGCCAGGTCACGCATTATGTCGGCACCTTCAGCGACGCCACCCAGCGCAAAAAAGCGGAAGATCAGATCAAACAACTGGCATTCTTCGACCCCCTCACCGGCCTTCCCAATCGCCGTCTCCTGACCGACCGGTTGAATCAGGTCCTCGCCGCCAGCACCAGAAACGACCGCGAAGGCGCCCTGCTGTTCGTCGACCTGGACAACTTCAAGACAGTCAACGACACCCAGGGCCATGAGGTCGGCGACATGCTGCTGCAGGAAGTCGCCCGGCGTCTGAGCAGCAGCTTTCGAGAGGCCGACACCGTCGGGAGATTGGGCGGCGACGAATTCGTCGTGGTCCTTGCCGGTCTCAGCGGCGACCCCGACGAAGCCGCGGCGCAGGCCGAGGTCGTCGGCGAGAAGATCCTTGCCGCTCTCGGTCAACCCTATGAACTTGCCGGCAATCTGTTTCGCTGTACGCCAAGTATCGGCATTACCTTGTTCGGCGATCAGCGCGACAGCGTCGACGACCTGATGAAACAGGCCGACATCGCCATGTACCAGGCCAAGGCCGGCGGACGCAACACCCTGCGTTTCTTCGACCCGGGCCTGCAGGCGAGCATCAAAGCCCGCGCCTCTCTCGAAGCCGAATTGCGTCACGGGATCCATGACGACCAGATCCTCCTCTACTATCAACCGCAAATAGACAAGGACAGGAATCTGGTCGGCGCCGAGGCTTTGGTGCGCTGGCGGCATCCCCAGCGTGGCCTGGTCACGCCGGCCGAGTTCATTCCCCTGGCCGAGGAAACCGGGCTGATCCTCAGCCTGGGCCAACTCGTCCTGGAAGCCGGATGCGCACAAATCGTCGCATGGACGAGCCGACCGGAAACCTCCCACATCACGCTGGCCCTGAACGTCAGCGCCAAGCAATTCCAGCAGACCGATTTCGTCGAACAGGTGGTGGACGCCCTGAACCGCACCGGAGCCGACCCGAATAAACTCAAATTGGAACTGACCGAAAGCCTGCTGGTCGAGAATGTCGAGGACATCATCGAGAAAATGGTCGCGCTGAAAACCCGGGGCGTATCGTTCTCTCTCGATGATTTCGGGACGGGTTATTCATCGCTGTCTTACTTGAAGCGCCTGCCGCTGGACCAGTTGAAGATCGACCAGTCCTTCGTCCGCGACATCCTCACCGATCCCAACGATGCGGCCATCGCCAAGACCATTGTCGCCCTGGCGCAAAGCCTTGGCCTGGGCGTCATCGCCGAAGGCGTGGAAACCTCGGAGCAGCAAGATTTCCTGGCAAGGTCCGGCTGCCATGTTTACCAGGGGTATTTCTTCAGTCGCCCGATGCCCGTCGAAGACTTCGATCAGTTTGTGCTGCGGGGCTGAACGGCGACGAAAAGACGGGAGTTCCCTCAGAGTTCGCGAAAAACCCTCTCGACCTTAAGAAATCCGAACATTTCACTATCGTATTGCGCCATATGCAGATGGAATCCATTAAAGGCGTAATTTATAATTTCTTTTGAAACAGAAACATCCTTATTATCAGCGATCTCTTTCATTATATTGTTTAAATAATTAATGTAATTTTTATGGGATTGGACATGTGAAAATCTATGTGCAATATATTTCCTGTCTACCAGAAATTCCAAAATTTCTTCTTCCAGAAGAAAATGCTTCTTTACCAATCGTCTATATTTTCTGAACAAAGAGCACAAAGGTGCGATCTTATCTTCGTTTGCCGGCACTTGTTCAATTTTTTTGCTTAAGTCAATGATGTAACGATGCTGGGCATCCACCGCCGTGTGACCGAACTCAATATTGCTATTTAGAATTTTTTTAATCAAAGAACACTTCTTCCACTTCTACAAACCAAACACGTTTCTATCATTTATCAATACTGTGAAGTGTCGGCAAGGACATTCTTTATCTAAACAGGTTAATGGTTCAAATGAAAATCAACTGATTGGGTTTTTCAACGGAAATGATAAGATCATCTCGTTCGACACCGACGGAACCGCGACCATGCTCTACTGTCATGCGGAACGACATGAAGCCCTCTGAAAAACGTACCAGGGACGCAATACAGCGAAGCGGTGCGGTCCTCCTCGCGGTGGGGATTGCGTCGAGCATTTGCGTCTATCTGGGCCATGGCTGGTTTCACCGCCAATTTCTTCCTTCCTTCGGTATTGACCCGGCGCTGGGCGACTCCATCGGCGGCTTCTTCATCATCATCGTCGCGTTTCTCGGCCAGAGACTGGTTTCTCTGGCCATATTTGACGACATCGACTTCGGCTTGCTGCGGGCGGCGCAGCAACTGGAGACAGACAACCAGGTGATGCAGTGAGATCGGCGAACTGGACCAACTTGCCAGCGTCGACAGGCTTACCGGCGCCTGGAACCGCCGCCGCCTGGAAAATCTGGTCAGCGGCGAAATCGAACGGCTGTCGTGCTACGACCATGCGCTGTCGATCCTGATGCTCGATATCGACCACTTCAAGACCGTCAACGACACCTATGGCCACGCCGTCGGCGACCAGGTCCTGGTGGAATTGTCCGGGCTCCTGCGCTCGTCGCTGCGGTCCGCGGATTCCCTGACCCGATGGGGCGGCGAGGAGTTCATCATCCTATGCCCCGGCACCACCCTGCCGACGGCGATCGTTCTTGCCGAACGCTTGCGGGGTATCGTCGACGGCGCCACCTTCACGACGGTGGGGGATGTGAAAATCAGCCTTGGCGTCGCCGAATGCCAGAGCGGCGAGGACTGGCAGCAATGGTTCACCCGCGCCGATGCCGCGCTCTACAAGGCCAAGGCCAACGGACGGAACCAGGTGCAATTCGCCCCGGAAACCTTCGCCGGCGATCCGGAAAGCCCTTCGGCCGATCTGATCCAACTGTCCTGGCGCCAGGCCTATGCCAGCGGCGACAAATCCATCGACAGGGAACATCAGGGGCTTTTCTCCATCGCCAATGCACTTCTGTGCGCGATACTTTCGGGCAATCCTTCCGATGACATAAAAAGAATAATCCATGTTCTGGTGGGCGAACTCACCGCCCATTTCAAGAACGAAGAGACCGTGATCGCCGCCGCCGGCTTTCCCGGTCTCGAGGAACACCAGGATCTGCACAGGTTAATTTTAAAGAAAGCCGATCAACTTTTGCAGGAATTTGCCGCGGATACGGCGGAAATCGGTGCGATTTTCCAGTTCCTGGCCCATGACGTGGTTGCACGGCACATGCTGGTGGCGGACTATGAATTTTTTCCTTATCTGGTAAGACCACCTCAATCGCAGAGTCCAGATCGGTTTTCCAAACTAAGCGAGACTGTCCAATGATCGTTTGGAGCGAAGAATACAGAGTCGGCCATCCTGTGATCGACGCCGATCACCAGGCCCTGATCAAAATCATTAATGATTTCCATGAAAAATCAAATAACTACAAAGAGGATAAGCTGCTTCACGAAACACTGAAGGGCCTGCTTGCTTACTCAAAAGACCATTTTACCAGAGAGGAAAAAATACAGAAGGAATGCATGTATCCATACTTGGACATGCATGTCTCCGAGCATAGAGTTCTTGTCGCTCAGATCATGGACATGGCACGAACATACTTTGTAGAAAAGAAAAAACCAATAAACAAAGATTCAATTTCGTATATGAACCAGTTCCTCAAAAATTGGCTGATCGATCATGTGATGAAATTCGACACCAATATGAAGGAATGGCTGGAAACCGGGTTCGGGAAGTAGGCATTCTCGGCCAGGCTCGAGTTCGTTCTCCTGTCTGTTTCACCACGAAGGCACAGAGACACGAAGAAAAGAGAAGATATTGATCTTCCTTGAAATTCTTCGTGTCTTCTTGTCTTCGTGGTGAATTTTCTATTCCTCTACCCCTTCAGTTCAGGGAAATCCTCTTCGAAATATTCGCCGTCGGCGCGGATGCCCTGGTTGCGCCGTTCCGCTTCGATGCGCTTGAGCTCGACACGACGGATCTTGCCCGAGATGGTCTTCGGCAGATCCGAGAACTCGATGCGGCGGATGCGCTTGTACGGCGCCAGCGCGCTGCGGATATGCTTGAAGATGGACAGCGCCAGGGCCTTGCTGGGCTCGTGACCGGTGCGCAGGATAAGGAAGGCCTTGGGCACCGCCAGACGCAGCGGATCGGGGCTCGGCACCACCGCCGCCTCGGCCACCGCCTCATGCTCGATCAGCGCGCTTTCCAGTTCGAACGGGCTGATCCGGTAGTCGGAGGCTTTGAACACGTCGTCGGCCCGTCCGACATAGGTGACATAGCCGTCGGCGTCGATCGAGGCGACGTCGCCGCAATGGTAATGGCCGTTGCGCATCAGCGATTCGGTCTTGACCGGGTCGTCCTTGTAGCCCTGCATCAGGGCCACCGGCCGCGGATTGAGGGCCAGCGAGATCTCACCCTCGGTCGCCGGCAGGTCGTCATGATCAAGCAGAGCCACCTTGTAGCCCGGCAACGGCCGGCCCATGGATCCGGGCTTCACCGGCTGGCCCGGCG
>DUZF01000241.1 GCA_013349665.1 Rhodospirillaceae bacterium
GCGCCGCCACCACCACCTTCACTGTCGGCGCGGCGCGCAGTGTCGTCAACGGCAATGGCGGCGGCAACACATTGGCGGACTTCGCAGCCTGGCTGCACGCGCAGCAGATCGGCGCCATGGCGGGACCGAACCAACTGACCCTAAAAATCGGCGATGGAGCCAACGGCACCCTGGCCGTCAACAATGCCGGCGGCGTCCTCGGCGACGATGTCACCCTGAGCGGCGCCATGGCGAGCGATCTCGGCTTCAGCGGCGCCAATGCCACCGCCGCCCACAACACCGCCGCCAATGGCCTGGGCTCATACCGCGTGTTCGCCACCGTCCCCAACACGAGCGCCTTCCAGAGCCTGAAGGTCGGCGATTCCTTCACCGTCAGCGGCGCCGCCAACGACGCCAACAACGGCTCCTTCTATGTCGCCGGCAAGGATCTGACCGGGGCCAGCCTGACCATCTCGCGCGTTAATCTGTCGGCGCCGGCAAGCCTGACGGCGACCACCAACGACACCAACGCGCTGATCTCCAGCGGCGCTTTCAGCTACGGCAATTCCGGCGCCTATTCCACCGGCGCGCTGACCTTCACCAACACCAACAATGTCGATACCATCGTCGCCACGACCGCCAATTCGCTGCAGACCATTCCGGTGGGCGGTTTCATCACCGTCGCCAATGCCACCAACGCCGCCAACAACGGAACCTATGTGGTCACCGCCAATACCGGCACCCAGATCACGCTGTCGGCCATCACCCAGACCTCGCTGACCGCCGAGGCGGCCAACGCCGCGGCGACCATCAACAACGGCACGCCCACCACCTTCACGCCCGGCACCCTTGCCTTTTTTGCCGGCGGCAGCACCATCCAGGCCGGCAACACCGGCACTCTGGCGGGGTTGAAGATTGGGCAAACGGTCAATGTCAGTGGCACTGCCTCCAATAACGGCAGCCTGGTCGTCACCAATACGTTCCCCTCCAGCGTCACCAGCGAGGTGGAAACGCCGACACTCACCGCCGCCGCCGACGGCCAGGCCGTGATCAGCGGCGCCGGTTCCACCTTCGGCGCCACCGGAACACTGGTCAATACCGGCAATCTGACCTTTACCAACCCCAACACCATCACCGCCACCACCGGCGGTTCGCTGGCCAACCTGACCAACGGATCGCGGATCACCATCACCAATGCGGCGAATCCTCTCAACGATGGCACCTTCGTGGTGATCGCCAATTCGGGGACCAGCGTCCAGCTGGCGCTGCCGACACAGATGGTGGTTAACGGCGGCACCGCCCTGTCACCTGCGGATCCCGTCACTTTCGCCGCCAGCGCCGCCACGCCCAGCATGACCGGCTCCAGCGCCGATCTGGGCTCGCTGAAGGCGGGCGACGTCATCGCCGTTTCCGGAACCGCCTCCAACAACGCCAATTTCGTCGTCTCGGGGACGCCCTCCGCTAAGCTGTCCAGCGAAGCCGGCACCGCCGGGGTGATCTTCACCAGCGGCGCCACCGTGGTCAACACCCTGGCCGACACCACCACTGTCAACGCCGCCAACGGCGTGATCTTCACCGCGGCGACCAGCCTTGGCGCCTTTGTCGCCGGTCAGTCCGTCACCCTCACCAACGCGGTACAGGCAACCAACAATGCCGCGCAGACCGTCACCAAGATCTTCAATGACGTGGTGGCGGCGGAAGGCCCCCTAGCCGCCGGCTCCATCACCCTGACCCGGAACAATTCAGCGACGGCGCTGTCCACCAGCGGAACCTTCACCTTCGCCGCCGGCCCGGCACCGACCCTGACGGCGGGCACCGCCGCCGATGTCGCCTCGGTCGCCGTCGGCGACATCATCACCGTCGGCGGCAGCGGCCCCAGCAACAACCTCAAGAAAAGCTTCGTCGTTACCGCCAATGCCGGCGGCGTGTTGAGCCTCTCTCCCGCCGGTCAGGCCATGCGCGTCGCCGATCTCAAGGTGCCGCTGGCCCCACCCAACACCGCCGTGCAGGTGGCGAAGAATATCTCCGTCTCCACCTCGACCTATTACCAGGGCAATTCCACCGTACAGACCCAGCAGGTCGACACCAACCGCAGTATGACTTTCGGCGTCACCGCCATGGATCCCGCCTTCGAAAAGGCGATCCGCGCCATGCAGATGATCGCCCAGGGAACTCTGGGCACTGCCGGCGGCCTTGACCTCAATCGGGGACGTCTGACGACGGCGACCCAGTTGATGTTTTCCGCCGCAACCCAGGCGGCGGCGCCGTCCAGCACCGAACTCTCAGGCAATATCCTCTCGCTGCAGAATATCTTGGCGGTCCAGCAGAAGGACTTGGGAGATATCGGCACCCAGCAGACCACCTATCTGGACTTCGTCCAGGGCATGCATGACCAGCTGATCGGCGTCGACCAGCAGTCGACCATCGAAAACCTGCTCAACCAGCAGCAGGCCCTGCAGGCGTCCTATCAGTCGATGGCGTCGGTGCGGCAGTTGAGCCTGCTGACCTATCTGAAGTAACGGGCGTCAGCCGACCACATCGCGATGAACCGATGTCATCGGGATGTGCTGTCGGCAGGAAATGGAGGGAGCCGGTGAAAGGCTTGCCGTCCGGCAAGCCTGCACCGGGAACGGGCTGTTAGTGCCGGGCGCCTTCCAGCAAGCCCTCGGAAATCTGTAAATTAATGTTGATCAAAGAATCAAGGTTGCTCCGCGTCATCGTCGCCCCCTCGCGGAAGGTGGTCTGTGCGATGTACTCGGACAGTTTGCGCAAATTCTCCTTGGTCTCGGATGCCAGGGAGTTGTTGGACATGGACACCAGGGTGCGGATCGCCACCCACAATTCCAAATTGTTTTCCAACGCCAAGGCCAGTTGCGCCGCATTGTCGCGCGCCAGATCCAAGGCGACCGCTGCCTCGACCAGACCATAAGCATCCATTTCCCGGATTGATAGGGACTCCAGGTTATTCGCTAACATTGACCGCTCTCCTTCGAAGACCGGCTGGCCAATCTCCGGGTGAAGATGGCGCTGTGGTCGTTAAAGTACGTTTGGTATTGTTAACTGCTGAGGATTAAAAAAAACATAATTAGAGGTTAAGGAATTATGACCATGAACAAAATTCAGATGCCGGCCACCGGCCTTCCGCCTCGACAGAGACAAAACGAATGTTAAACTGCAACGCTGAGCTTCACACACAAGGTTTATGAATGAGCACCGCATTCGCTGAAGCAAAGGCCATGTATCTGGAAGGTCGATTTTTTGACTGCCTTGATGCCTGTGAAAAAATATTAGCAAAAGACCCAGGACATGCCGACACCCTGAATGTGGTTGGGCTGCTATGCTTTCGGGGAGGCGACAGCACCGCGGCGGAGCATTATTTCCGCGAATGCGTCCGGCACAGTCCGGAGCATGCCGAAGGCCATGCCAATTTGGCCCTCATGCTCAAGCAGCGGGGAGACCTGGCCGATGCCCTGGATTCCTACAAGGTCAGCGTGCGCCTGAACCCCAATGATGCCCAGGCGCAACTCAATTACGGCCTGGCATTGCGCGCCATCTTCCAGTCGGCCAAGGCGGCGGAGGCCCTTCAGCAGGCCGCCGAGCTCAATCCATTCCTTCCCGACGTTTTCAATACCTTGGGATTGACGTTGATCGACCTCAACCGGACCAGCGAAGCGGGGGACGCTTTTCGCAAGGCTATCGCCGCCCAGCCCGGGGCCTATACGGCCTATCGCAATCTGGCTGCCGTGCTGGTCCGAACGCAGCAGATCGGCGAGGCCGTCGACCTTCTGCGCTGGGCGATCCCCAGCCTCGGCCTGGCGACGGTCGGGCCGGACCTGGTCGAATTGATGACCGAGAGCGGGCAGACCGGCGAGGCGATCTCGGTTCTGCGGGATCTGGTGGAGACGGCGCCGTCCGACGCCGGGGCCTGGGAGCAATTGGGGACCCTGCTGCTGCGCCAGGGGCGGTTCGCCGAGTCACTGGCCGCCCTGCAACGGGCCGTGGCTGAGGACGACGGTCGGGCCAGCGCCCATATGCGGATTTTCAGTGTCGCACAGATCCTCGACCAACCGGACCTCGCGCTGGCGCATCAGCAGCGGGCATTGGCCCGCACCCGCCTGTACAGCGAGACCGGCGGCAATGCTGGGCGGCCAACTCTGCTGATCGTCAAGGCGGCGGGAGACTGGCAGGCAAACCTGCCCACCGAATTCATTATCCGCAACTCGGATTGGAATGCCGTTCACACCTATTTCGTCGACCCGGACCAGGGACCCGACCTGAACAGACTGCCGCGCTTCGATCTGATCCTCAATGCCCTGGGAGAGGCGGATCTGCTTGAGCGGGAGTTGGCGGTTGTGGCGGCCCTTCGTGACACCCTGCCGACAGTTCCCTTCTTCAACGATCCCCTCCGCATCGCCCGCAGCGGTCGCCAGACGATGGCCGAGGACCTCTCCGGCATCGCCGATTGCCTGGTGCCTGCCAGCTTTCGCCTCGCCGTCACCGGCGCCGTCGCCGCCATCTGCGACCTTATCGGACAAGGCCGACTGAGCTTTCCGCTGGTGATCCGCCCCGTCGGCACCCATGCCGGCCAGGGCATGCTGCTGGTTTCTGACTTGGCGGAACTTGAGGCGGCCGTCAGCGGCATCGACCGCGAGTTTCTCTATGTCGTCCAATTTGTCGATTACCGCAGCGCCGACGGATTGTTCCGCAAATACCGCGTATCCATCGTCGACGGTACGCCCTACCCGTTTCATATGGCGGTGTCGAAACGGTGGATGGTTCACTACTACAACGCTGAGATCGACGACCACAGCCAGATGGATCGCGAAGAAGAGCATTTTCTCGCCCATTTCGACGACGTGTTCGGCGAGGCCCCGCGACAGGCTATCGCCGAGATCCACCGCCGCGTCGGCCTCGACATCTTCGCCTTGGACTGCGCCATCGGCCGGGACGGCCGTCTGATCGTCTTCGAGGTGGCGGTCAATGCCATCATCCACCTGATGGAAGATCCGCAGAAATATGCCTACAAACATAAATATGTGCCGCGCATATTCGACGCCGTGCGGGCAATGCTGACCAGGCCTTTCGGCGGGTGACCGTGCTTGACCGGGAATCCTGGCCCATGCGAGGATCGGGCTCACTAACGGCTTTGTTTACTGAAGGTTCGCCCCACCAAATCCGGGTAAGTCTCCGCTCATGACTCTCAAGCTTAATCTCGCTGTCGACGAATCCATCCTGATCGGCAAAGTCCGCGTACAGAACGTCACCGGTCGACGCATATCGCTGGCCATCACCGGCCGCGACAGGGTCTTGCGCGAAAGCCATATCATGAAGGAAAGCGAGGCGACGACCCCCGCCAAGCGCTTTTATTTCATCGTCCTACTGCTCTATGTCTCGGACGATAAGGAATCGTTATATAATTTATACCATGATATCGCCAGAGAGGTTGTTCTGGCCTATCCGGTCCTGACCCTGCCGGTGACGGAAATAAGCCAGCGCATCCTCAATGATGATCTTTACGAGGCTCTTAACTGTGCGCGGCTGCTTGTGGAATTCGAGGACAACATGCCGGCTCAGGCCGATGGCGCCGCCCCCGCGCAACCACCCCTTCAGGGGCCGGCGGCCGCCCAGGACTAGGTTTTTTGGCGGGAAACTGTGCAGATGAGCAACGCCCATTATCAAAAGGTCATGAATGCCACCGCCTCGCAGCGTCAACTGGAGGCGCAGGCGTTGTTGCGCATGGCCCTGCTGATGAGCGATGCCCTGGCGGCGAACAACAACGAGGACCTGAATACGGCGGTGATCCTCAACTCGCGGCTCTGGCTGTTCTTTTATTCCCAGATTGAAAGCAAGCAGGTCACCCTGCCGCCCGACCTGGAAAGCAATATCATCAGACTGGTGGCCTATGTGGTGAAGGTTTCGCCAAGAGCCTTCGGCGCCGATCCTGATACCGTGAATTCGTTGATTTCCATCAACCGTAATATCGCCGCCGGCCTGTCGGAAAATCCCGAGGTCGCCGATATTCCGCCCGCTCCTGCCCAGACGTCTTTCGAAATCTCGGCCTGACCTCGCCCGGAAACCGGCATGGCGGATGATGATAGCGGACATCCCCTGGCCCAATCGGCGATCGAGCAGATCGGGCGGCGGGATTTTGCCGCTGCACTGGCCTCCTGCGACAGACTGACCGAGGCGGGGGCGACGGCGGAGGCGATTTACCTCCGCGGCATCATTTTCCTTTCACAGGCCGACAATCAGGCCTCGCTACCGCTGCTGCGGGACGCACAGCAAATAATGCCGGACCGCGCCGATATCGCCTATAATCTCGGAGTGGCGCTGCGGGGCGCCGGGCGTCTCGAGGAAGCGGCGGATATGTGGCGGCAGGTGACGTCCAGGGCGCCCGACCATCTGGACGCCTGGCGGAATTTGTGCCGGGCCGTCGATGAAACCGCCGGTGAACGGCAGACCCTGGGAACCTACCGGGCGGCCCTGTGTCTTCATCCTTCCGATCGAATTCTGTTGTTCAATTTCGCCAACAGCTGTCACCGGCAGGGACGCTCGACGGAAGCCGTCGATCTGCACAGCCGATTACTGAAAACCTACCCGACGTTCGCAGACGGTTGGACCAATGCCGGTCTCGCGCTGAAATCGGCCGGGATGATGGAGGCAGCGGAGCAATGCACCCGCCAGGCCATCCAATTGTCGGACAGCGCGCTGGCGCATTTCAACCTCGGCCTGCTCCTCCTTGCACAAGGGCGCTTTGCCGAGGGCTTTGCCGAATACGCTTGGCGGCATCGCCTGCCGGACGCTCCGCCGCCGCCCTGGCCGGCACCCTTCTGGTCGGCGGCCTTGCCGGCCGGCAGCCGGGTCCTGCTATGGAGCGACCAGGGCGCCGGAGACGCCATCCAATTCCTCCGCCTGGCACGGACCCTGGTTGATCGGGGGTATCAAACCCTGGTCTTTGTCCAGTCGGGATTGAAGGACTTGGCGGCAACCGCACCGGGCGTCGCCGGTGTCGTCACCCCGGCCGATCCTCCACGTCTCGTCGACGCCCATCTGCCGATGTCGGCAGCGCCCCATCTGTTGGGCCTTGACCATGCCGGCGCCCTGAGCCCGCCATATCTGGCGTCAGGGAAACCCCCTGCGCTGCCTTCGCCACCGCGGCAGGCGCGGGCCCGCATCGGCCTGGTCTGGGCGGGCAACCCCGAGCATGCCAATGACCGCAACCGCAGCATGCGCCTGGTTGATCTGGCGCCGCTGTTTTCCCTGCCGAAAATCGCCTGGTACAGCCTGCAACTGGGTAAGGGCGCCGAGGATCTGGCCGCTTCGCCATGGAAAGGCCGTGTCAGCGACCTGTCCCCCCTGTTGCGGGACTGGTCGGCGACGGCGGCCCTGATCGGACAACTCGACCTGCTGATTTCCGTCGATACGGCAGTCGCCCATCTGGCGGGCGCCCTTGGCCGGCCGGCCTGGGTGCTGTTGCCGAAAGGCAATACCGATTGGCGATGGGGGATCGATACCGCCACCAGCGAGTGGTATCCCAGCCTGAGATTATTCCGCCAGATGCATCCCGGGGACTGGCGCACCGTCGTCGAGGCCGTGGCCATTGCCATCCGCTGCGGCGCGGTCGGCGTAAAATTTCCGGGTGCCAACGGTCCCGATTCGGAGGCTCGGCACCTAAGCGTCAGGTCAACCGGATCGCCAACGAATTGAACCCGGAAAAACCTGAATTAGGCTGGCGGCTTCTTAACATAGGCCAGGCATTGAAGGGGCGCGTAGGATCCGACCGCCTCAGGCAACGCCTTGGTTAGAAACTGCACGAAATGGGAGTTACGCTTGAACTCAACGTCCCCCGCATATTTTTGCATGGCCGCATGCAGCACTCTTGTCACGAAAAAATGCGTCGAAAACACATGACGCTCAGCAATATCATCCACCCCATCGCAAGGCAGGAGTTCGGGACGAACGAAGAAATCGTCCTCCAGATAGCGGTTGTGGTGGGCCGGCCCAATGGCATCCAGCCCAAACTCGGCCCGGGCGCTGTTCAGATTCTCGAGCGCAGAGGAGAAACACTCAAAGAACAGCAAGAAACCGCCCGCACGAACAAGAGATACAACATTGTCAAGAGCGCAACGGCTGTCGTCTGCCGACAGAATATTAATAAGAACTCTCTGGCAAATGACGATATCAGCAAGGCCATTGGGAATGTCCAAGGACTCACGCCGCCGAATATCACCACCCTTCACTTCTACATGAGGCAATCCGGCAATCTGTTTCTCTGCCAGACTCCGCATTGCATCGTTATATTCGACCCCGGTGTAGGAATAGGCGGAAAAACGTTCGGCAAGAGCCTTCAGCGTGTAGCCATTTCCGCAACCCACGTCGATAATGCGGACAACTTTGTCACCGTTGAACCGTTCCGGGCACCCGCCTTTAAGCGCGCTGCCTTCACGACTTAACCTCCCCATTCTTTCGACAAAGGAAAAAATAATTTCGGTTTCCCTTCGGCGCACAGTCTCGTCGGACATCGTGGAAGCCGAAGAAATTCCGTACTCCTTGGCCACCCGGTCGTAATGTCCGATGATTATTTCGTCATATTTTTCTACCAACCCTCAACCCCCTGAACCATGCCAGCACATGCACTTAGAGTTGAATACTATCAAAAATGGCTACTTTTATGGCATATGCCTTCGGTTATGCCGGATTCGGGTAACTTTGTCCACCCTCCCGGCCAGCAGGCACACACCCTCTCGACAGCTAAGAAATCACTTGCCGAGCGAAAGAGAGCGGTGGCCACTTATAGCGGACTTCCTGCAACAAACTACTTTCTTGCACTGCCTGGCCAAGGTTCGGAGACTGACAAAATGTCTAATGGCGTATTCGTGATCGCCGAAGCCGGCGTAAATCATAATGGCGACGTTGAGATCGCACACAGGCTAGTTGACATCGCAGCCGATGCAGGCGCCGATGCCGTCAAGTTCCAAACATTTGTTGCTGAAGAGGTCATAAGCACACACGCACCAAAGGCACAATATCAGATCGATACGACTGGGAACCGTGACAGTCAGTTAAAAATGGTGAAGTCTCTCGAACTACCGCGTCCAGTCCACTACGATCTTGTCCAGCATTGCCGCAACCGAAACATCGCGTTTTTGTCCACCCCATTCGATCTCGAAAGTCTCGCTTTTCTCGCTTACGAGATATGCCTTGGTACCTTAAAGATTTCGTCAGGCGAAATTACCAATGCGCCGCTGCTTGTCTCTGCCGGCAAGACAGGGGCAAGGATCATCCTATCGACCGGAATGTCCAACATTGAGGAGGTCGAGCTGGCACTGGCAGCCCTGTCTTTTGGCGCCGTCGGCAGTGGGCAACCATCCACGGAACAATTCTTAGCGGTGCTCAACTCGGCAGCCGGGCGCCTTGCCATCGCCGACCGGGTCACTCTGCTTCACTGTACGACCGAGTATCCGGCACCCTATGTTGACGTCAATCTTCGGGCCATGGCGACCCTGCGGGAACGTTTCGGCGTCCGCGTCGGCCTTTCAGACCACACCGCCGGCATCAACATTCCCATTGCCGCTGTGGCCATGGGAGCAGCGGTGATTGAGAAGCACTTCACGCTAGATCACACATTTGACGGGCCAGACCATAAGGCGTCTCTGGAACCGGCCGAACTGGTAGCGATGGTAAAGGGCATCCGCCAAGTGGAAATGGCCCTGGGGGACCAAAGAAAGTTCTGCACGCCGTCGGAGACTGGAAATCGCGATGTCGTGCGAAAAAGTTTAGTTGCTCGGACGCCAATTCGTCGTGGTGAAATTTTCGATGGAACAAATCTGTGCGTAAAACGACCAGGATACGGGATTTCTCCTATGCACTATTGGGATTGGATTGGTCGGGTGGCCGAACGTGACTATGAAGCAGATGAGGTGATCTAGTGAAGCGTAAAATCTGTATCGTCACTGGAAGCCGTGCCGAGTTTGGACAACTGAGCGTCTTACTTGACGAGATCATTGCCCAACCGGACATGCAAGCTATGCTGATCGTCACGGGTTCGCACCTAGCCCCAAGTTTTGGCAGTACTAGGTCGGAAATTGTGGCAAGCGGGTACACGATCGATGCGGAAGTCGAGATGCTTTTGGCCTCGGATACCGCATCCGGCATGTCCAAATCCATCGGTCTGGGGATCATCGGCTTTACTGACGCGTTGGAACACTTGAAACCTGATATCGTGGTGGTACTTGGCGACCGCTTCGAAATTTTTGCGGCAACCACCGCAGCGATATCATTGGGTGTTCCAGTCGCTCATCTGCATGGCGGCGAAGTCTCCGAAGGCCTCGTCGATGAATTTTTTCGCCATGCCATTACCAAGCTATCCCAGCTCCATTTCGTTGCCGCCGAACCTTACAGGCAGCGCGTCGTCCAAATGGGCGAACACCCAAGCCGGGTCTTTCTGGTTGGCGCTTTGGGTGCAGACGCCATCTTGAGAACCTCCTTGCTGGACCGCGCCAGCTTTGAAATCGCGATGGACTTCCGGCTGCGCGATCGCCTCATTCTGGTAACCTATCACCCCGAAACAGCAACCGGCGCGGACGCGAGAGTTGCCATCACCGAATTGGTGGCCGCGTTGGAATCATTCGATGACGCTTCCATCATCGTAACCGGCGTGAACGCTGATGCAGGCCATGACGTCATTCAAAATATGCTTCGCGCATTTGCTGA
>DUZF01000196.1 GCA_013349665.1 Rhodospirillaceae bacterium
CCCGCTGGGTCCGGGGCGTCGGCGGGTTGACGCCGGAGCCGGGGGAGTTGACGCCGCCGCCCGGCGAGCTGGAAAGCATTTATCAGGCGATGACCCTGGGGCTGGCCGATTATGTCCGCAAGAACCGCTTCAAAGGCGTGCTGATCGGCCTGTCCGGCGGCATCGACAGTGCCCTGTCGGCGGCGGTCGCCGCCGATGCCCTGGGGCCCGAGCGGGTGTGGTGCGTGATGATGCCGTCGCCCTACACTTCGCCGGAAAGCCTTGAGGATGCCGCCCAGGTGGCAAGCCTGAACCGCATCCGCCTGGACAGCATCGATATCGGTCCGGCCATGCAGACCTTTTCCGGCATGCTGGCGCCGTCCTTCGCCGGTCAGGTGCCCGACATCACCGAGGAAAACATCCAGGCGCGCTCCCGCGGTATCACCTTGATGGCCCTGTCCAACAAGTTCGGCTACATGGTGCTGTCCACCGGCAACAAATCCGAGATGTCGGTGGGCTATGCCACCCTCTACGGCGATATGTGCGGCGGCTATTCGGTGTTGAAGGATGTCTACAAGACCACGGTGTTCGCCTTGTCCCGCTGGCGCAATGCCAACTGTCCCCCGGGCGCTCTCGGGGCCGGCGGGGCGGTGATGCCCGAGCGGGTGATCACCAAACCGCCGTCGGCGGAACTGAAGCCGAACCAGACCGACCAGGACAGCCTGCCGCCTTACGAGGAACTCGACGCCATCCTGGCCTGTCTGATAGAGCAGGAGCAAGGTATGGAAGACATCGTCGCCGCCGGCCATGACATGGAGACGGTGCGCCGGGTCTTCCGTATGCTCGACCGCGCCGAATACAAACGCCGCCAGGCCCCGCCCGGCGTCAAGATTACCGCCCGGGCCTTCGGACGGGACCGCCGCTACCCTATTGTCAATGGCTTTACCGATACGGTCTGATCATGCCGCTCATGCTTTACAACACCATGTCCCGCCGCAAGGAGGCCTTCCAGCCTCTCGATCCCGACCGCGTCGGCATGTATGTCTGCGGTCCCACGGTCTATGACTGTGCCCATATCGGCAACGCCCGCCCGGTGATCGTCTTCGACGTTCTCTACCGCCTGCTCAAGCGGCTGTATCCCAATGTCGTCTATGTCCGCAACATCACCGACGTCGACGACAAGATCAATGCCCGGGCCCGCGACAACGACGAAACCATCGGCGAACTCACCGCCCGCACCACCCAGGCCTTTCATCAGGACGCGGCGGCGCTGAATACCTTGCCGCCCGACATCGAGCCGAGGGCGACGGCGCATATCGGCCATATGGTGACGATGATCCAGACACTGTTGGCCAAGGGCCATGCCTACGAGGCCGAGGGGCATGTGCTGTTCTCGGTGCCGTCGATGCCTGATTACGGCCGCCTCTCGGGTCGCAGCCAGGATGAACTGATCGCCGGTGCCCGCGTCGAAGTCGCACCCTACAAAAAGGATCCCGCTGATTTCGTGCTGTGGAAACCGTCGCCCGGCGATCTTCCCGGCTGGGACAGCCCCTGGGGCCGCGGGCGGCCCGGCTGGCATATCGAATGTTCGGCGATGAGTTCGGAATATCTCGGCGTCACTTTCGATATCCATGGCGGCGGCCAGGACCTGGTCTTCCCCCATCACGAAAACGAACTGGCGCAAAGCGTCTGTGCCCATGGCCAGCCCTTTGCCCGCTATTGGCTGCATAACGGCTATCTGATGGTGGAAGGCGAGAAGATGTCCAAATCCTTGGGCAACTTCTTCACCGTTCGCGACCTCCTCGATCAGGCGCCGGGCGAGGCCATCCGCCTGACCATGCTGACGACCCATTATCACCAGCCCTTCGACTGGACCGCCGAGGGGCTGCGGCAGTCCCGCACGGCATTGGACCGCCTTTATCTGGCGTTGCGCGGCGTGGCCGGGATCCGCCCGGAAGGCCGTGACGAACTGCCGGTCGACGTCCTGGCGGCGCTCAAGGACGATATTAACACGCCGATGGCCATCGCCCATCTGCATGAACTGGCGACGCAGCTCAACAAGGCGGTCACCACCGCCGAAAAGGCGCGCTGCAAGGGCGCCCTGCTGGCCGCCGGCGACGTGCTCGGTCTTCTGCAGCAGGATGTCGAGGCCTGGTTCCGCTGGACCCCCACCGGCTCCTCGGGGCTGGATGACGCCGCCGTCGAGGCCCTGGTGCAACGCCGTATCGACGCCCGAAAGGCCAAGGATTTCGCCGAAGCCGATCGGATCCGCCAGGAACTGGCGGATGCCGGGATTGTGCTGGAGGATGGTGCCGGAAGCACCGCCTGGCGTCGCGGTTGTTGAGTTGGAACCGGGCATCAGGCATTCTCTTGGGCTTTCCTTCGGCGGGCATCAGCAATGACCAGCGACAGACGCGTTTATCTTTACGACAGTACGCTCCGCGACGGGGCACAGACCCAGGGGGTGGATTTCAGCACCTCCGACAAAGTGGCCATTTCCCGCGAACTCGACCGGCTGGGCATTGACTATATCGAGGGCGGCTGGCCGGGAGCCAACCCGACCGACGACGCCTTCTTTGCCAATCCGCCGCATCTGAGCCGCTCCAAACTGGCGGCCTTCGGCATGACCCGCCGCTCGGGGCGGTCGGCGGCCAATGATCCGGGGCTGCAGGCGGTGCTGCTGTCGACGGTGCAGGCCTCGACGCTGGTGGGCAAGACCTGGGATTACCAGGTCGAGGTGGCCCTGGCGGTCAGCCTCGAGGAAAATCTGAAGATGATCTTCGAATCCATCGCGCATGCGAAAACCAAAGTGCCGGAGGTGCTGTTCGACGCCGAGCATTTCTTCGACGGATTCAAGGCCAATCCCGATTACGCCCTGAAGGCGGTGAAGGGGGCCTATGAGGCCGGCGCCCGCTGGGTGGTGCTGTGCGATACCAATGGCGGCGCGCTGCCCCATGACGTCGAGGAGGTGGTCGCCGAGGTCTGTCGCATCGTTCCCGGCAGCCATCTGGGGGTTCATTGCCACAATGATTCCGACAACGCGGTGGCCAATTCGCTTGCCGCCGTGCAGGCCGGGGCCCGCCAGGTGCAGGGAACGCTGAACGGCTTGGGCGAGCGCTGCGGCAATGCCAATCTGATCTCCATCATCCCCAATCTGATGCTCAAGATGGGCTTCGAGACAGGGGTCTCGCCCAGCGGCCTGACCAAGCTCACCCATGTTTCAAGGGCGCTGGACGAGCGCCTGAACCGCGCCCCCAACCGGCATGCCCCCTATGTCGGCGAATCGGCTTTCGCCCATAAGGGCGGGCTGCATGCCTCGGCGGTGGAAAAGGATCCCCGCACCTACGAGCATATCGCCCCCGAACTGGTGGGCAACCGCCGTCACATCGTCGTTTCCGACCAGTCCGGCCGCTCGAACATTCTGGCCCGCTTCCGTGAAATCGGCCTCGAGATCGATCCGGCCGACCCCAAGGTCGGCAAACTGATCGAGGAAGTGAAGCATCGGGAATACAACGGCTATGCCTATGACGGCGCCGAGGCCAGCTTCGAGTTGCTGGCGCGCCGCGTTCTTGACGCGGTGCCGGAGTTTTTCCGTCTGCAAAGCTTCCGCGTCATCGACGAGCGGCGGTGGAATGCCCGCGATGAACTGATCACCCTGTCCGAGGCGACCATCAAGGCCGAGGTCCAGGGCCACAGCCTGATGACCGTGGCCGAGGGCAACGGTCCCGTCAGCGCCCTCGACGCGGCGTTGCGCAAGGCGTTGACGCCGCATTACCCGCAACTGGCCGGTCTCAGGCTGGTCGACTACAAGGTCCGCATCCTCGATCCCCAGGCGGGAACCGGGGCGGCGACCCGGGTGATGATCGAAAGCGATGACGGACACGGTGACCGCTGGTCGACGGTGGGCGTGTCGACCAACGTCATCGACGCCTCCTATGCCGCCCTGCATGACAGCATCACTTACAAGCTGCTGCGCGACGGCGCGTCCGGCCGTTGATGAACGCTGCGCCGGCGCCGGCGATCATCCTGGTCCGTCCGCAGCTTGCCGAAAACGTCGGCACCACGGCGCGGGCCATGCTGAATTGCGGGCTGGTCGAACTTCGTCTGGTCGAACCGCGGGAAGACTGGCTATGCCAGAAAGCCGTCGCCGCCTCGTCGGGAGCCGACGCGGTGCTGAAGGCGGCGCGGGCGTTTTCCTCTACCGAGGAAGCCATCGCCGATCTGCATCGGGTCTATGCCACCACCGGCCGCAACCGTTTCATGGTCAAGCCGGTGGTGACGCCGCGCCAGGCGGCGGCTGAATTGCGGGCACATGTGGCCGGGGCCTTGAACACCGGCGTGCTGTTCGGGCCCGAGCGCACCGGCCTGGAAAACGACGACGTGTCGCTGGCCGATGTGGTGATCACGGTACCGCTCAATCCCGACTACTGTTCCCTCAACCTGGCGCAGTCGGTGCTGCTGGTCGGCTATGAGTGGTTCCAGGCCGGCGACCCGGCCGAGCCGCGGGCGATGACCAAGGGGGCGGCGCCGGTCGCCGACAAGGCGCAACTGATCGGCTTTTTCCAGCATCTGGAGCGCGAGCTCGACGATTGCGGGTTTTTCCGGGTGGGCGAGAAGCGCCCCAGCATGGTGCGCAATATCCGCAATATGTTCGAGCGCGCCGATCTCACCCAGCAGGAATTGCGCACGCTGCACGGGATCATCCATGAGCTGGTGACCTTCCGCAAAAGCAAAGGTTGACTTCACCGGCCTGCTTTGCATAATCCCCCGCCTATTCCCGAGAACGTGGGCCGGTAGCCAATCCGTTCCCCGCCTGAGAAGGACTATCGGGACAACAGACGATGAAATGGAAAATCCATGAGCAAGCGCATTGAAGCAAAGTACAAGATTAACCGCCGACTAGGCGTCAATCTCTGGGGCCGCAGCAAGAGCCCGCTCAACAAAGGTCATGAAAATCCTCCCGGGCAGCATGGTCAGCGCCGCAAGAAGCCTTCGGACTTCGGCACCCAGTTGATGGCCAAGCAGAAGCTCAAGGGTTATTACGGCAATATCGGCGAAAAGCAGTTCCGCCGCCTTTATGACGAGGCCGTGCGCCGCCGCGGCGACACCTCGGAAAATCTCATCGAATTGCTCGAGCGCCGTCTCGACGCCGTCGTCTACCGCATGAAATTCGCGCCGACCCCGTTTGCTTCCCGGCAGCTGGTCAACCATTGCCACATTCAGGTCAACGGCAAGCGGGTCAACATCGCCTCCTACCAGGTTCGCGACAACGACGTCATCTCGCTCAAGGGCAAGTCCCGCGACATGGCCCTGGTGCTCGAGGCGGCGCAATCGCCCGAGCGCGATGTTCCGGACTATCTAAGCGTTGATCACAAGGAGATGAAGGGCACTTTCGTCCGCGCTCCCAAGCTGCCCGACGTGCCCTATCCGGTGCAGATGGAACCCAATCTGGTGGTCGAGTTCTACTCTCGTTAAGAACGACCGCGGCTTACGCGAAAGGCCCCCGCCTCGGCGGGGGCCTTTTTGCTTTCAGGCCAGGATGCCTTTTTCCTTCAGCAGGCCTTCCAACTCGCCATTGGCCGCCATCTCGCGGACAATGTCGCAGCCGCCGATGAATTCACCCTTGACGTAAAGCTGCGGAATGGTCGGCCAGTTGGTGAACTGCTTGACCCCTTCGCGCAGGGAAGGATCGACCAGGATGTCGATGCCTTTGAATTTGACGCCCAATTCGCTGAGAATCTGCACGACGGCAGCCGAAAACCCACATTGCGGAAACATCGGCGTTCCCTTCATGTAGAGAACAACGGGATTGTCGCTGATGTCTTGTTTGATGCGATCGAATACGGGATTGCCGCTCATGTCGTCTCGGTTCCTTGAGTTGTAAGCTTAGCCGATATGGCCTCAGCCGTGTTCTATGTCAACCGGCGATGCCGCCGGCATCGGCCTGTCAAAATTTTGGCGCGTCTTCCGGGGTGGCGGTCTGCAGGGCCAAAGCGTGCAGATCGCCGCCCATTTTGCCCCTGAGCGCCGCATAGACCATCTGGTGCTGCTGCACCCGGCTTTTGCCGCGGAAGGCCGGCGACACCACCAGGGCGGCATAATGGTCGCCGTCGCCGCGCAGGTCCTCGATGGTGACTTCGGCGTCCGGCAGGCCTTCCTTGATCATTTGAGCGATGTCAGCAGCTTCCATGGCCATGGTCGGTCATCTCCTCTTCAGGCGTTGGTGTCCGGATGGCTCATGAAGGCGGGCAGCCAACCTTCGTTCAGCCTGGTCAATTCCTCGACCGGGATGGAGCCTATTCCCTTGAGACAGAGGTCGGCGCCGCCGGTGATGCCGATCACCAGGGCCGACACCTCGGCCCGGTGGGCGGTCTCCAGGATCACCGGCACCTGCGAGGCCAGCGCCGTCACCAGATAGCGGCCCTGATCCTCGCCGAAGCACCAGGCATGCAGCGGCAGGTGGCTCGCCGGTACGATCTCGGCGCCGATGCCCGACGCCATGGCCATTTCCGCCATGCCGACCAGCAAGCCGCCATCCGACAGGTCATGCACCGCCGTCACCTGGCCATCGCCGATCATCGTGCGGATGAACTGGCCTTCGCGTTTCTCACGGTGCAGCGCTACCGGCGGCGGTGCCCCCTCCTCGCGGCCGAGGACCTCGCGCAGGTAAAGCGAGGCGCCCAGCCAGCCTTTGGTTTCGCCGATCACCAGGATGCATTCGCCGTCGCCCTTGAAGGCCATGCTGGCCGTGGCGGCGACATCGTCGATCAGGCCGACGGCGCCGATGGCCGGGGTCGGCAGGATCGCCTGGCCGTTGGTTTCGTTGTAAAGCGACACATTGCCCGACACCACCGGGAAATCCAGCGACCGGCAGGCCTCGCCCATGCCCTGGATGGCCTCGACGATCTGTCCCATGATCTCCGGCTTTTCCGGATTGCCGAAATTCAGGTTGTCGGTGACCGCCAGCGGCCGCGCGCCCACCGCCGAAAGATTGCGATAGGCTTCCGCCACCGCCTGGCGGCCGCCCTCATGAGGGTCGGCCAGGCAGTAGCGGGGCGTACAGTCGGTGGTGATGGCCAGGGCCTTGGCGGTCCCGTGAATGCGCACCACCGCGGCGTCGCCGCCCGGACGCTGCACGGTATCGTTCATCACCATATGGTCGTATTGCTGCCAGATCCAGCGCTTGGAGGCGAGGTCCGGGCAGCTGACCAGGATTTTCAGCGCCTCGAAGGGGTCCCGGGCCGGCACCTGCGCCGGGTCCAGCACCGGACGCCGCTGGCCCGCCACCCAGGGGCGGTCGTATTCCGGACTGGCCTTGGCCAGCGGATCGATGGGCAGGTCGGCCACCACCTGGCCGTGGCGCTTCAGCACCATGCGGCCGCTATCGGTAAGGTGCCCGATCACCGCGAAATCCAGTTCCCATTTTTCGAAGACGGCGCGGGCGATGTCCTCGTGGCCGGGTTTGAGGACCATCAGCATGCGTTCCTGGCTTTCCGACAACATGACCTCGTAGGCGGTCATGTTCTCTTCGCGCATCGGCACGCAATCGAGGTCCATCTCGATCCCCAGGCCGCCTTTCGACGCCATCTCGAAAGAAGAGGAGGTGAGGCCGGCGGCGCCCATGTCCTGGATGGCGACGATGCAGTCGGTGGCCATCAGTTCAAGGCAGGCTTCGATCAGCAGCTTTTCGGTGAACGGATCGCCGACCTGCACGGTGGGCCGCTTTTCCTCGGAGTCTTCGGAAAATTCGGCCGAGGCCATGGTGGCGCCGTGAATGCCGTCGCGCCCGGTCTTGGAGCCGACATAGACCACCGGATTGCCGATGCCGGCGGCCGCCGAATAGAAGATGCGGTTGGCGTCGGCGAGGCCGACGGTCATCGCATTGACCAGGATGTTGCCGTTGTAGGAGGCATGGAAATTGGTTTCGCCGCCCACCGTCGGGACGCCGACGCAATTGCCGTAGCCGCCGATGCCGGCCACCACGCCGGCCACCAGATGGCGGGTCTTGGCATGGCTGGGATCGCCGAAGCGAAGCGCGTTCATGTTGGCGATCGGCCGCGCCCCCATGGTGAAGACGTCGCGCAGGATGCCGCCGACACCGGTCGCCGCCCCCTGATAGGGTTCGATGAAGCTGGGATGGTTGTGGCTTTCCATCTTGAAGATCACCGCCTGGCCGTCGCCGATATCGATGACCCCGGCATTTTCGCCGGGGCCGCAGATCACCCAGGGCGCCTTGGTGGGCAGGGTCTTCAGCCACTTCTTCGAGCTTTTGTAGGAACAATGCTCGGACCACATGACGGAAAAGATGCCCAGTTCGGTGAGGTTGGGCTGGCGTCCCATGATCTCGAGGACGCGCTGGTACTCCTCGTCGGTCAGTCCGTGGCTGCGGATGACGTCGGCAGTGATGGTCATGACAGCGCCTCCACCAGGCCATCGAACATTGCCCGCCCGTCAATGCCGCCCAGCAACGGGTCGGCGAGGCGCTCGGGATGGGGCATCAGGCCGAGCACGGTGCGCGACCCGTTGAAGACACCGGCGATATTGCCGGCCGACCCGTTGGGGTTGGCGGCGGCGCTGACCGTTCCGTCGGCGGTGCAATAGCGGAAGGCGACCTGGCCCTCGCCCTCGACCCGGCTCAGGGTTTCAGGGTCGGCGAAGTAATTGCCCTCGGCATGGGCGATGGGGAAACGCACCACCGAACCCTCGGCGTAGTTCCTGGTAAACAGACTGCCGGCGCTTTCCACCCTGAGGTGAACGTCGCGGCAGATGAATTTCAGCCCGGCATTGCGCATCAGCACTCCCGGCAACAGGCCGGCCTCGGTAAGGATCTGAAAGCCGTTGCAGATGCCCAGCAGCGGCACCCCCTTGGCGGCGCGGGCCTTGATCTCGCGCATGATCGGCGAGTGGGCGGCCATGGCGCCGCAGCGCAGATAATCGCCATAGGAAAAGCCGCCGGGAACCACCATCAGGTCCACTTTCGGCATTTCGCTGTCGCGGTGCCAGACCATCAGCGGCGGTCGGCCCGTGGCGGAGTGCAACGCCACCGCCACATCGCGGTCGCAGTTGGAAGCGGGAAAGACGATGACTGCGGCTTGCAACGGAGGCGATCCTTCCTGTCTGGGCGAGGGCGGCTCATCTTTAAACCCAAAGTACGGCGGATGCCAGGGGGTTCGGGCGCATTGACGGCAAACCGGCCCCACCCTACACTTCCTTCCCGGAGGAACTGCGCCGTGACTGACACCAGCCCATTGCCCGCCAGCCGGGCCGCCCTGGAACGCCTGGCGGCCGCCGTCGGCCGCCTGGAGGAACTGGCCGGCCGGCCGACGGATGACGACGCCCTGGTTCATGCGTTGGACCGTAGCCGTCAGGATTATGCCCGTCTCGAAGAGGCGTCGCGCCTGGTGGAGGGGCGTCTCGACGGCGTCATCGATCGCCTCAAGCTCATTCTCGGAGACTGAGAGCCATGGCGAGCACCGTTTCCATTACCATCGTCGGGCGCAGTTACGAGATCAGCTGCGACGACGGACAGGAAGATTATCTGAAAAGCCTTGCCGTCGAAGTGGACCGCCGGACCGGCGATCTGTTGCGCTCGGTGGGCCAGGTCGGTGATGCCCGGTTGCTGGTGATGGTGGCCCTGCTGATGGCCGACGAGATCGGCGCCCTGCGCCGCCAACTGGCGCCGGATGGCGTCGAGGTCGATCCCCGTGCCGCCGATCTTGCCCTGGCCGGCGGCATCGATGCGCTGGCCAGGCGTATCGAAGCCATTGCGGATCGCCTGCAGAGCGCTTAGATTCATTTCAGGACGGGTGCTGCGGGGCGCGTCAGGCAAGCTTTTATCCCCGGGGCCAATAATGAACTCCTTGGGGGCTGTCGCTGTCGGAACCGTGGTTCCGATATATGGTCCCCACCTGCACATGCAGGCCACGGAGGGATCGCATATGTCAACGGTCGTTGCGGCTCCGTCCTGCTTCTCTTGCCTTTCCTTTTTCCCGTCGAGCGGAGGCTTTCATCCGGTGGTTCAGCGTGACAGGTGAACGGCTGTCCGCCGGCCTGCTCAAGCCTGCGTTGCGGCTGGAGGCCAAGGCGGCGCGGGCGAAAGCGCGGGCGGCGCTGGGTGATGCGGCGGCGCCGGCCATCGCCGCGGGATTTTGCCGGGCGTTTCCCGATCTGGCCGGTGTGACGGTTGCGGGATATTGGCCTATCAATACGGAAGCCGACTGTCGGCCACTGATGGATCGTCTGCGGAGCGTGGGCGCCGTCATCGCCTTGCCTGCGGTGGCCGGTGACCGGCTGATCTTCCGGCTTTGGCAACCCGGCGCAGATCTACTGGACGGTCCCTTCGGCACGCGGCATCCGCCGGACACCGCCGTGGCCGTCGATCCCCGCCTGCTGCTGGTGCCGCTGCTGGCCTTCGATCGCCAGGGCGGTCGGCTGGGCTACGGCGGCGGCTATTATGACCGGGCCTTGTCGACTTTGCGGGCCGCCGGGCCGGTGGTCGCCGTCGGCATCGCCTTCGCCGCCCA
>DUZF01000303.1 GCA_013349665.1 Rhodospirillaceae bacterium
GCGGTAGACGCCGGGGGATCCGGGCAGGTTGCGCAAGGCGGTTTCGATGACCGCGGTCCCGGCGGCGAGGGTGGGCGGCAGCGATCCGGTCATGGCGGGTCAGTCCCACCATCCGACCGGAGGGAGGATAGACAAAAGACGGATCTGATATGTCCTGATATCCACTGAGTCTGTGGATAACTCTGTAGACAACCCATTGGTTAGCAGGTCCCCGCCGAAGGACTCCAAGGGTTTCACCCCTTTGCCCAAAATCTAAGCATCCGCAACAAAATCTATATTTTTCAATAGGTTAATCGTTGTCAAGGGTAATTCAGGCGTAACCTTGGCGATTCCAAACTTGACTCTTTGTGTCGCCGTGGACTCTCGACGCTGTTGTGCAAAACTTGCAACAAGCGGGGGTCGGGGAGTTTCACTAATTATTACTGGAAAACCGTTCGATCTCGACGCCGACGCTGGCCGCGTCGACAAACACCTCCAGCTTTTCCACCCTCACCCGGGCGACCCTGACCCGCCGGTCCTCGAGGCACATGGAAGCGATGCGCTCGGCCAGGGTTTCGACAAGATTGACATGGCCGGACTCGACCAGTTGCCGGATCGAGGAGACCACCTGTTCGTAGCAGACCACGCGGCCCAGATCGTCTTCCGCCGCCGTCGCTTCGTCCTCGCGCACCGCCAGGTCGAGATTGATGCGGATGCGCTGGGGTTCGGTGCGCTCGAAGGAATGCACGCCGATGCTGGCCGACAGCACCAGATCATGCACAAAAATGTGGCAAAGTTTATTACGGGCGTCGGCAAAGCTGAGCGGCTTGACGGCATTGGCCTTCAGCATCTCTCATTCCTCCGGATCCAGGCTGGCGGGAGCCCAGCACAAATGCTGGCCGCCGTCCAGCGTGATCAGTTGGCCAGTCATTGACGGCGCACCGAGAATGAACAGCAGGGCCTGGGCGATTTCGTCCGGGCCGGCGCCGCGCCGCAGCGGCATGGCGCGGCATTGGCGGTCGAATTGCTGCGCCGTCTGGCGGGCGCTGGGCAGGGTCGGGCCCGGCCCGATGGCATTGACCCGGATCCTTGGCGCCAAGGCCAGCGCCAGAGTCTGTGTCAGGGTCCACAAGCCCGCCTTGCTCAGCGTGTAGCTGATGAAATGCGGGGTCAGGTTCCATACCCGCTGGTCGATGATATTGACCACATTGCCGCCGGCATCCTCGGGAAGCTGGGCAGCAAAGGATTGGGTAAGCACGAAGGGGGCCCGCAGATTGGCTTCCAGATGGCTGTCCCAGGAGCCGCGGGTGACGGTCAGGGCCTCGTCCGGTTCGAACTGCGAGGCATTGTTGACCAGCAGGCCCAGCGGCCCGAGGCTGTCGACGGCGCGCGGCACCAGTCCCAGCACCTCGTCTTCGCGGGCCAGGTCGGCCGCCAGCCCGATGCCATGGCCGCCGGCCCGGGCGATATCGGCCAGCAGGGCCTCGGCGGCGGTCGACGAGGTCCGGTAATGCACCGCCACGGTCCAGCCGTCGGCGGCCAGCGCCAAAGCCATGGCGCGGCCGATGCGCTGGGCGGCGCCAGTGATGAGCGCCGTCTTGATCACTGGGCGGCGAGCGCGGCGCGCCGGTCCTCGACCACCTTGTCGGCGCCGCGGCCGGTGATTTCCTGCAGATGGTCGAACCGCCAGGAGAAGGTGCCGACGCCCATGGTCAGCGAGCGAAGCTCGACGATGAGATCGCTCATTTCCGCCTGCGGCAGATAGGCCGCCACCGCGTCCCAGCCCTTCCACCCGTCTTTCGCCTCATAGCCGAGGATCTGGCCGCGGCGCCCGGAAATGATGCGCTGGGCCTTCGAGGTGTATTCGTTGGGGACGGCGATCTCCACCGACAGGATCGGTTCCAGCAGCACCGGGTCGCATTTCGGCATGCCGTCGGTCATGGCGATGCGGGCGGCGGTTTTGAAGGCCATGTCGGAGCTGTCGACGGTGTGATAGCTGCCGCTGGTCAGCGTCACCTTGATGTCGACCACCGGGAAGCCGAGCGGCCCCTGCCGGAGATATTCCTCGACCCCTTCCGCCACCGAGGGGATGTACTGGCGCGGCACCACGCCGCCGACGATCTTGTCGGAGAATTCGAAGCCGGCGCCGCGGGGTTGCGGTTCGATGTCGACGAAGATGTCGCCGAACTGCCCATGTCCGCCGCTCTGGCGCTTGTGGCGGCCGTGCTCGGACACCGATTTGCGGATGGTTTCCTTGTAGGGCACCTGCGGCCGATGACCGGTGACCGCCAGCCCGAAGCGGTTCCTCAGCTTTTCCAGGGCCACCTGCAGATGGATCTCGCCCTGTCCCCACAGCACCAGTTCGCCGGTATCGGTGCTCTGGTTGAGGGACAGCGAGGCGTCTTCTTCGATCAGCTTGTGCAGGGCGCCGGTCAGTTTGACGTCGTCCTGCTTCTTGTCGGCATGCACGGCCAGGGAAAACAGCGGCGGCAACGGAGTCGGCCAGGCTTCCATGGCGCTGTCCGGGCTGCCCAGGCGGTCGCCGGTGTTTACCGGATCAAGCCGGCCGAAGGCGACGATATCGCCGGGTTCCGCCTTGTGCAGTTTGTTCAGCGTGCCGCCGAGGACCGTCAGCAGGGCCGAGGGGCGGATGCCGTTGACCTGCTGGCCTTCGACGAATTCGCCACGCCAGACGCGGGCATAGGACAGTTTTCCGGTATGGGCGGCATGCACCGTCTTGAACACCTGGGCCAACGGCCCGCCGCCGTCCTCGACGCCGAGGCGGGTGCGGCTGAGGTCGAGGCCGGGAACGTCGTGGCGCAGGCATTTCAGCAGGCGGCTGATGCCATGGTCATGGGAGGCCGACCCGAAAAACACCGGCACGATCAGGTCGTCGGCCAGGTCCTTCGAGACGTTCTCATAGACCTCGTCGGTGGGCGGGGTGATGTCGGACAGCAGTTCCTCGAGCAGATGGTCATTGAGATCGGCCAGATGTTCGAGCATCTCCTGGCGCGCCGTCTGTTCTTCCGACAGCGCCGATTCCGGCAGCTTGACCAGTTCCGAGCGCTCTCCCTCGCGGTAGCGCCAGGCCCGTTCGCTGACCAGATCGACGAAACCGACGATCTGCTCGCCTTCGCGGATCGGCAGTTCCCGCAGCAGCAGCGGACGCTCGGAGACCAGCTGCAGGGCCTCGAGGGTTTCCCTGAGGCGGGCCTGGCCGGATTCCACCTTGTTGATGAAGATCACATGCGGAACGGCATGCTGGTCGAGGAATTTGAGGATCGGCGCCACCATGACGGCGCGCGCCGGCTCCGGTTCCACCACCACCAGGGCGACATCGGCGACCATCAGCGCGTTGTAGGTTTCCTGCTGGAACTCGATGGATCCAGGGCAGTCGAGGAAAGTCCAGGGGTCCCCCAAATAGGATGACGCGGCGACACAGACCTCGGTGCTCATGCCGCGCTGGCGGGCTTCCTGCGAGGCGTCGCCGATGCAGTTGCCCTCGGCGACGCTGCCCTTGCGATGAATGGTTTCGGTGGCCAGCAACAGCGCTTCCAGCAGCGTCGTCTTGCCGCTGGCGAATGGGCCGACCAGGGCGGCGACCCGCGGCTGGGTGGATCTGGTGGTCATAATCCCCTCCTTATTATTTCCTTTATGGTCCTAATATTAGTGACCTCTGGCAACAACAATTACAGCCTCTTAGGCCAACCCCAGCATCAGATCCATGTTCTGGACAGCGGCGCCGGACGCTCCCTTTCCCAGATTGTCGAGACGCGCCACCAGCAGTGCCGTGCCTTGAACTTCGTTTTCAAAGACGAACAGTTCCATCCGGTTGCTGCCGTTCAGCGCTTCCGGTGGCAATACCTTAGGGTTTTCGGCCGCCGGGACGACGCGGACCCAGCGCTGCCCGGCGTAGCGCCCGGCCAGCGATTGGCGGATCTCGCCGCCGCCGATGCGGTTGGGCAGGCTCCACAGCAGCAGCGGAATCTGCACCAGCATGCCCTGGCGGAAACGGCCGACCGCCGGCGTGAACAAAGGCGGGTGGGCGAGCCCGGAATGCGCCTGGATTTCCGGCACATGCTTATGCGCCAGTTCCAGGGCGTAGGCGCGGTAGGGGTCGTCGATCACCTCGGCGCCGCGGCCCTCGAAGGCGTCGATCATCTGCCGGCCGCCGCCGCTGTATCCCGACAGGCCCTGGATGGCGACGGGGGTGGCGGCGGGGATCAGGCCATCGTCGATCAGCGGCCGCAGCAGCGCCAGGGCGCCGGTGGCATAGCAGCCGGGATTGGCCACAAGGCGGGCGGCGCGGACGGCGTCGGTGTGATCCCGGGTCAGTTCGGGAAAGCCGTAGACCCAGCCGGGGGCGGTGCGATGCGCGGTGCTGGCGTCGAGCACCCGCACCTCCGGGCTGTCGATCATCGCCACCGATTGCCTGGCGGCGTCGTCCGGCAGGCAGAGAATCGCCAGGTCGACGCTGTTCAGCAGGCGCCGCCGTTCCCCGTCGTCCTTGCGCTTCTCAGGGTCGATGCTGACCAGCCGGATATCGCCGCGGTCGGCCAGCCGGGAGCGGATCTCCAGGCCGGTGGTGCCGGCTTCGCCGTCGATGAAGACCGCCGGGGTCATTATCGCAGACTGGCGCAGAAGCGCTGGATCCGCTTGCAGGCCTCGGTCAGCGCCGTCTCGCTGGTGGCGTAGGAGATGCGGAAATAGGGCGACAGGCCGAAGGCCTCGCCCTGGACCACGGCCACGCCCTCGGACTCCAGCAGGCAGGTGACGAAATCGCCGTCGCTGGCGATCCGCCGTCCGTCCGGCGTCGTCTTGCCGATGCATCCGGCACAGGACGGATAGACATAGAAGGCGCCCTCGGGGGTCTGGCAGGTGATGCCCTCGGCCTCGTTGAGCAGGCGCACCACCATGTCGCGCCGCGCCTTGAACACCGCCGCCCGCACCGGAATGAAATCCTGCGGACCGTTCAGCGCCTCGACGCCCGCCGCCTGGCTGATCGAGCTGGTATGGGTGGTGCTTTGCGACTGGATCTTGTTGATGGCGTCGATCACCAGCTTCGGACCGCCGGCATAGCCGACCCGCCAGCCGGTCATGGCATAGGCCTTGGCCAGGCCGTTGACCGTCAGCGTGCGGTCCAGCAGTTTGGGTTCCACCTGGGCCGGCGAGAAGAATTTGAAGCCGTCATAGACCAGATGTTCGTAAATGTCGTCGGACATCACCCAGACATGCGGGTGGCGCAGCAGCACGTCGGTCAGCGCCTTGAGTTCGTCCCGCGAATAGGCGGCGCCTGACGGGTTGCTCGGCGAATTGATGATCACCCATTTGGTCTTCGGCGTGATGGCCGCTTCCAGCTGCGGGCCGGTCATCTTGAAGCCCGCCGCCTCGGAACAGGCGACGAAGACCGGCTTGCCCTCGGCCAGCAGGGTGATGTCCGGATAGCTGACCCAATAGGGGGCGGGAATGATCACTTCGTCGCCGGCATCGAGGGTGGCCACCAGGGCGTTGTACAGCACCTGCTTGCCGCCGCAGCCGACGGTGATCTGCTCGGGGGTGTAGTCGAGGCCGTTCTCACGCTTGAATTTGGCGGCGATGGCCTGGCGCAGGGCCGGCGTGCCGGCCACCGCGGTATATTTGCTCTCGCCCCTGTCGATGGCGGCCTTGGCCGCCGCCTTGATATTGTCCGGGGTGTCGAAATCCGGCTCGCCGGCGCCCAGGCCGATGACGTCGCGGCCCGCGGCCTTGAGTTCGGCGGCTTTCTGGGTCACCGCGATGGTCGGCGAGGGTTTGATCAGCGACAGACGTGAGGCAAGAAACGACATGGTGAAGTCCTTCCCTTTGGGATGGCGGCAACGGGGGCAGACGTTACTGCCGGTGCCGCTCTCGCGCAAGGGGAGAACCGGGCGGTTCAAGCCCTACCAAGGAAAGACCAAGGACCAGTGATCGCGCCTGCCGAGCAGCGCCGGCCAGATGACGGCGTAAGGCCGCGCCACGCCTTTCGCCGGGGCCGGCGGAGCCACCGTTTGCCGTCCCGGTTGCGCGTCCTGCATACCTGCTTTGAGCGAGGCGGCGGTGATGCGGCCGCTGCCATCGGCGAGGGCGGCGAACAGCCCGCTGTCCCATCCGCGGCGGAATTCGCCGAAGGTCAGGCGGCCGTCGCGGCGGCGGTCGACGCGGTGAAACCAGGCCGCCCGGCGGGGGTTGCGACGGGCGCCGAACTCCCGGCGATCGACGACGCCGTCGGCATTGGCGTCCAGCGCACTGAACAGCGTCCCGGCGAAGGCCCGTCCGCGAAAAAAGTCGGTTTCCCCGACGAAGCCCTTGCCGTCGGCGTCGAGACGGTTCATCGCCGCCATCACCCGCCGTGCCGCCGGATCGGCCGGCTGCGCCGCCGCCAGGGCCAGATGGGGCAGGAAAGCAAGCAGGCAGACGGACAGGTGACGGAGCATGGCAGCCCTCCTTCCGGTTCTTTCTTCGACAAAAGGAGAACAGTCAGCCGGTGCGGTCGTTCCAATGGGCCTCGGGCTTGTGCTATTGAGAAGGCTGGTCACTCACAGGCTCCTAGATGTCCGCTGACGTCCTTGTCCCCAAGCCGCGCGGCGCGGTCTGGCTGTCCGCCGACGGCGAGGTCGAGGTGGTGACGGCGGCCGAAGCCCTGCGCCGCTGGCGTCATGCGCCGCCGCTGCTCTGCCATCGTCCGGCGGTGGCGGCGCGCTTGGGGCTGAAGGGTGAAACGCCGCCCGCCTTTGACGTCCTCGAACTGTTCGCCTTTGCCCATCCCGGCCGTTTCGCCGTGCCCACCGCCCGCGGTCTGGCCGAGGCCCTGGGGCTGCCGGCGCCGGTCGACCATGCCGACGAGGCGCTGACCCTGCTCCGGGTGGTCAATCTGCTGCTGGCCGACGCCCGGCGTGCCGACGGCGCGGCCATCGCCTGGGTGATGGCGCGCCACGGCTGGCCCTGGGGCCCGGCGATCCTGGCCGGACAGGACGACGCCAATCGGCCCCGCGGCGCCGGCCTCCGGGCTTGGGAACGGCTTGCCGAATGGAGCGAGCATGCCCCCGAGCCGCCGGCCGGCGACCAGCCGGTGGAGCCGGCGGAAGCCCGCGCCCGCCTCGCCGCCATGCTCGGCCCGGGGGCGGAGGAGCGCCCCAGCCAGGCCGATTTCGCCTCGGCCGGGGCCCTGGCCTTCGCCCCCCGCCAGCAGCCGGGGGCGCCCTGGATGGTGCTGGCCGAGGCGGGGACCGGGACCGGCAAGACCCTGGGCTATGTCGCCTCGGCCAGCTTGTGGGCAGAGAAGAACCAGGCGCCGGTGTGGATCAGCACCTACACCCGCAATCTGCAGCGGCAGCTGGACAGTGAACTCGACCGCCTCTATCCCGACCGGGCCCTCAAGGAACGCCGGGTGGTGGTCCGCAAGGGCCGCGAGAATTATCTCTGCCTGCTCAATTTCGAAGAAGCGGTGCAGCGCCTGGCGCCGCAAGGAGGGGTGGCCCATGACCGCGAGGCGGTGGCCCTGGGGCTGATGGCCCGCTGGATCCTGGCCAGCCGCGACGGCGACATGGTGGGCGGCGACCTGCCGGGCTGGCTGCCCGACCTGCTGGGGCGGTCGCGCACGCTGGGGCTTGCCGACCGCCGCGGCGAATGCGTCTATTCGGTCTGCCCGCATTTTCGCCGTTGCTTCATCGAAAAGACCATCCGCCGGGCCCGCCGCGCCCATATCGTCATCGCCAACCATGCCCTGGTCATGGTGTTGGCGGCCTTCGGCGGCCTCGACGACAGCCATGTCCCCAGCCGCACCGTCTTCGATGAGGGACATCACCTGTTCACCGCCGCCGACGAGGCTTTCTCGGCCATGCTATCGGGCCAGGAAACCGCCGAATTGCGCCGCTGGCTGCTGGGCGCCGACGGCGACGGCCGCAAGAGCCGGGCCCGGGGATTGCGCCGGCGCACCGAGGATCTGCTGGCCGAGCGTCCGCCGGCGCTGGCCGCCCTCGACGACGCGCTGGCCGCAGCCCGGCTGCTGCCGGCGGCGGGCTGGCCGCAGCGGCTGGCCGAGGACCGCCCGCTGGGTCCGGCCGAGGCCTTCCTGGCCCTGTTGCGCCGCCAGGTCTATGCGCGGAGCCAGGGCGGCAACGGACCCTATAGCCTGGAATGCGAGCCGCGTCCGCCCGGCCCCGGCCTGGCCGAGGCGTCGGCGGCGCTGGCCGATCTGCTGGGCCAGCTGGAAAAGCCGCTGGCGCTTCTGGCCAAGGACCTGCACGCCTTGCTCAGCGAGCAGGCGGCGGAACTGGACAGCGGCTCGCGCGGGCGCATCGAGGCGGTGCTGCGCGGACTGCAGCGCCGGGCCCTGGTGCCGCTGGCCGCCTGGCGCGGCATGCTGGACGATCTGGCGACGGCGGCCTCCGACCCCGCCTTCGTCGACTGGTTCGCCGTCGAACGCCAGGACGGCCGCGACATCGACGTCGGCTATCGCCGCCATTGGATCGACCCGATGCTGCCCTTTGCCAGGACGGTGGCGGCGCCGGCGCATGGCCTGCTGATCACCTCGGCCACCCTGCGCGACGGGTCCGGCGATCTCGAGGCCGACTGGCGGGCCGCCGAACAGCGCAGCGGCGCCGCCCATCTGCCGCTGCCGGCGGTGCGCGCCGCCGTGGCTTCGCCGTTCGACTATCCGGCGCAGACCCGGGTGATGGTGGTCACCGACGTGCGCAAGGACGACCTCGACCAGGTGGCGGCCGCCTATCGCGAGCTGTTTATCGCCGCCGGCGGCGGCGCTCTTGGGCTGTTCACCGCGGTGGTGCGGTTGCGCGAGGTATGGCGGCGCATCGCCGAACCCCTCGACGAGGCCGGCCTGCCGCTCCTGGCCCAGCATGTCGACGGCATGGACATCGGCACCACCATCGACATCTTCCGCGCCGAGGAGGACGCCTGTCTGCTGGGGACCGACGCGGTCCGCGACGGCGTCGATGTCCCCGGCCGGTCGCTGCGGCTGATCGTTTTCGACCGGGTGCCCTGGCCGCGGCCGGACATTCTCCACAAGGCGCGGCGCTCGGCCTTCGGCGCCAGGAGCTATGACGACATGATCACCCGGCTGCGCCTCAAACAGGCCTTCGGGCGGCTGATCCGCCGCGCCGGCGACGCCGGGGTGTTCGTCCTGCTTGATCCGATGATGCCGTCGCGGCTGGCCGGCGCCTTCCCGCCCGGGGTGGCCATCGAGCGTCTCGGCCTGGCCGAGGCGGTGCGCGAAACCAGGGCTTTCCTGTCACCCGGCACTGACTGAGGCGATGATACGGGCGAGCAGCACCACGCCGTCGGCGGAAACGCTGTTCACCGCCTGACCATCGGTCAGGACCTGCACTTCGATCTGGCGGGCGGTCTGGCGCAGCAGGCGGCGCAGCAGGACGGTGTCGTCGCGCATCCGCAGAAGGATGCGGTCGCCGCGGCGCGCCTTGGCCGCCGGCGAGGCGATGACGATGTCGCCGTCATGGTAGACAGGCTCAAGGTCGTCGCCGACGATCTCGACGGCGAAGGCATGCGGATCGGCCATGTCCGGCGGCACCATGGCGTCCCAGCGCGCGCCCTTCGGCCGGCCGTCGGGGTCGAAATGGGCGCCTGTCTGCAGGTCGGGCAATTTGGCCAGCGGCAGGGTGCGGCCGTACAGGCGACCGTCCACCACGCCGACAAGGCTGACGAAATGACCGAGGCCGACGCCGGTGGCGTCCAGGACCTTGGAAATGCTTTCGGTGCTCGGCCAGCGCGCCTTGCCGTCCCGCGTCATCCGCTTGCTGCGGTTGAACGTGGTCGGGTCCAATCCTGATCGGCGGGCCAGACCGGAGGTGGTCAGGCCGTTTTCCCGGGCCAGACGGTCGATGGCGGCCCAGATGTCGGAATGGGTCAGCATGCGAGAGGTCAACGAAACGTTTGGGGCACGGGAGTTCTTACTCCATTACGCATATTAGAATAATATCGCATAGGTTATATGTTCGATCGATAACAAAATTACCGGCGGTGGAGAATTCATACGACCCTGGGTTGATGTTTCCCCGCGCGAAATCTTGCGCATCTAAGATTCTGTGGCAAGGAAAATCAACCTGTGGGATCCGCGGTGGCGGCATTCAACAAAGTGTAACAGACGCGGACTCAGCTTCCGATTGCAGCCCGCCACGGGTTTGGCGTATGGGAGAGCGGAACAGTAGAGAGCCGAGGCGGATTTGCGCCCCTTCATTATTCCGGCCACCATTTCCTTTCCTGCCGAACTCAGGCCCAATGCCTGGGATCTGGCGGCTTTGCCGCTGGTCCTCGGGGTGATTTGGCTGCTGGCCTTCGGCGGCGGCCAGATGACGGTGCCCTATAATATCGGCGATCCACTGCCGATGTCCCTCGATCCG
>DUZF01000181.1 GCA_013349665.1 Rhodospirillaceae bacterium
GAAATGGAAAAAAAATCAAAAGAGCTGCAGGACGCCACAGACGAATTAAAAAAAACCAACGAAAAACTACAGGAACTGAACTATCTCAAAGACGAGTTTATCGCCACAGTCACTCATGAACTGCGGACGCCACTGACGTCCATTCGCTCTTTCTCCGAGATCTTGCTGGACAATCCGGAGATCGACAGCGGACGGCGCGATGACTTCCTTGCCATCATCGTCAAGGAAAGTGAGCGGCTGAGCCGGTTGATCAATCAGGTCCTGGATCTGGCAAAGCTGGAAGACGGGACCGTCAGCTGGGACATCCACGACATCGACCTCGGGGCGGCGCTGGACCATGCCGCCGCCTCGGTCCGTCAGGTCTATCTCGACCGCAAGGTCGATCTGGTGGTGGATCTGCCGCCACGGGAGGTTCGCCAGGCCACCGACCGCGACCGCCTGGTGCAGGTGGTGATCAACCTGCTGTCCAATGCCGTCAAATTCTCCGCGCCGGAGACCGGCGTGGTCCGCCTGACGATGAGCGCCGACGAATGGGGCGCCACCGTCTCGGTGGCCGATAACGGACCGGGCATCCCCGCCGCCGAGCAGGAGCGGATCTTCGAAAAATTCCAGCAAGGCGGCGATACCCTGACCAGCAAGCCGGCGGGAACCGGGCTGGGCCTGGCCATCAGCCGCACCATCGTCAACGGCCTGGGCGGCTGGATCTGGGTGGACAGTACCCCTGGCGAGGGTGCGACCTTTTCGTTCTTCCTGCCGATGCGGCAATAATTTTTATAAACCGCCGAGCTCATCGACTGGTGGCCTATTCGCTTTCCGTTACGGGGCGGTCTTCAAATTCTCCACACCAATCGTCATAACGCGAAATAGGCCAGATCCGCCGGCGGTCGTCGTCTAAGACGACAGGCGAGTGCCTGCGACAAAGGGACCATTCGTGGGCCTCTTCGCCATCGGTCACGGCTGCTTCAGGTTCAAAAAGGCTTTTAGGCGCTTTGGGGTCAGCCTGACCCCAAAAACGACAGATACTGCAGGTCATCTTGGTCCTCCAAATGTCATTCGCACGGATTTCATCCTTGTCTGAAATTTGCTGGCCCGAAGGGACTATGCCTGAAACACCTTCGCCAGCATGGCATATCCGGTCGCGAGGTCGGTGGGCTCGTTCTTGGCCTGGGTGAGGAAGCGCTCGATCCCTGGATAGTAATGGACGGCCTCATCCACCGCCGGATCACTGCCGCGGCGATAGGCGCCCAGGCGGATCAGTTCCGCCATGTCCTCATACAACGCCATCATCCGCCGGGCCCTGCCGACCAGTTCATTCTCCTCGACCGAATTGCAGCCCGGCATGGTGCGTGACACGCTGCGCAGCACATTGACCGCCGGGTAGCGACCGCGTTCGGCGATCGTCCGGTCAAGCACCACATGGCCGTCGAGAATGCCGCGCACCGCGTCGGCAACCGGTTCGTTATGGTCGTCACCGTCGACCAGGACAGTGAACAGGCCGGTGATCGATCCCTTGCCTTCGGCACCCGGCCCTGCCCGTTCCAGCAGGCGCGGCAATTCGGCGAATACCGTGGGCGTGTAGCCTTTGCTGGCGGGTGGCTCGCCGACCGACAGACTGATCTCGCGCTGGGCCATGGCGAAGCGGGTGACGCTGTCCATCAGGCACAGAACATTCGATCCCTGGTTGCAAAAATATTCAGCGATGGACATCGTCACATAGGCCGCCTGGCGACGTAAAAGGGCCGATTCATCGGAGGTGGCGAGCACCACCACGCTGCGCGCGAGTCCCTCCACGCCAAGGTCGTCCTCGATGAACTCACGGGCTTCGCGTCCGCGTTCGCCGACCAGGCCGATCACCGAGACATCGGCCGAGGTGTGGCGCGCCATCATCGACAGTAATGAGGATTTGCCGATGCCGGATCCGGCGAAAATACCCATGCGCTGTCCCCGGCAAACGGTCAGGAAGGTGTTTATGACGCGCACGCCGAGATCCAGCTTTCCTGCCACCCGTTGCCGGCCATGCGCGGGGGGCGGTGCCGCGCGGACCGGATAGCCGACGTCGCCGACCGGCAGCGGACCTTTGCCGTCAAGGGGTTGGCCCACGGCGCTGACAACCCGTCCCAACCATCCGGCGTGAGGATATAGCTGGGTGCTGGTATCTTGCAGTTCGACGCGGGCTCCCAGGCCGATGCCTTCCGTGGAGGAAAACGGCATCAGAAGCGTGCGCCCATGGCGGAACCCCACCACCTCGGAGAAAATCTGTCTGGCGCGGGCGAAAATCCTGCAGTGGTCGCCGACCGCCAGACTGCGATTGAGGCCGCCGGCCTCCACCAGAAGCCCCTGCACCCCCTCCACTCGCCCATACATGCGGACCGAGGGCATGCACTCGATATCGGCAATCAAGGATTTGACGAGAATGGCCAACGGGAATGTCCTCCCGCCGCGAACGATTTAAGGAACTTCAAATTCAGAAACCACACCAGGTTCCTTATTGATTCCGAAGTTCGATTGCGGCCTGGATCGAATGCTACGAACTTCGCAATCGTGACACTAGAGACGGAATCTGCTTACGCATCTTTTTGGCGATACATAGTGGTTGCAAGTCAGGCCCTGAGTAGATTCCACCGATATCACAACAGGAAATTTTGCACTACATTCTGGAACAATAATTAGCGTTACGTTTTCAATAACGCTACAGCCTTTTATTTGGCTTTATAAAATTCCCCCGACCCAGAACAGGAAACAAAATGACTCCAGTACAAGGGTATAATAAAGCGAACTTTGTGACTTCATCAGAAAGACAACTGGAAGCGCAAGCCCTCACCCATGTGGCACTTCTGATGAATCAGGCGCTCATTGCCAATGACCGAGATGCATTGGTGGGAATGGTAACGCTGAATAATCGGCTATGGCTGTTTTTCTATTCACAGATCGAAAGCAAACAAGTCATCCTGCCACCGGATGTAGAAAAGAACATCGTTAACCTGGTGGCCTATATTATGAAGGTTGCCCCAATGGCGTTCTCCGGCGACGTCAATACGATAAGATCCCTGGTGTCCATTAACCACCACATCGCCGCCGGCTTGTCGGAAGGCCCGGCCGACGACGCCCGGCCATCCGAATCCGCCACATTATCCGTGGGACTTTCTGCTTAACAACCTGGTCGTTATCTGACTGACGGAGAGACAGAGATATGAACAAAGATCGTATTGCCGGGTCGGCCAAACAGGCCAGAGGATCATTAGAAGTAATGGCGGGCGAAATACTTGGTGATGCCAAGTTGGTAGCCGATGGGAAACGGGACAAGAAAGCGGGCAAGATCCAGAACGCCATCGGCGGTGTCAAAGACGCCGCGAAGGACGCCCGATCCAAAACTTGAGCCGCCTGCCCGATCACATCGACGAGCCGCCGCCGAACCAGGTTTCGATCCGCTTCTGCAACTTGCCGGCCTGACGCAGAGATTCGATAAGGATCTTGCGGTCGATGGCGTCGAGGCGCGTCGGATCGACCAGATTGCTCATCTCTCCGCCTTGGACATGCTGCTCATGCTGGTTGCGCACCCGCAGCTGCTGCAAGGAATGGAAGCCGTTGATCCAGGCCTCCACCTCGGCCTCAAGGATGCGGCGCTGCTGTCCCGCCTGCCGCAACCGCTCATGGGTGGCCGTCGCCGTCACCCCGGAGGCCAAAGCGAGGATGCGGGCGGCATCGACGAAGAGGGTGACACCGGACAGCTTGAGGTCGACCGATCCATTCTGATCGACGACGAAATCGCGGATCAGCCCCAACGGCGGCGACCGCTGCAGCGCCGCCTGGACCAGGAACGGGAACAGCCTGGTGCTGCCGCGCGCCGCCTTGGCCAGCCATTCACGCAGGCCATGGGCCAGTTTCGGCGAGCCGAACAGCGAGCGGAAGTCGAAATAGATGGTGGCATCCAGCAGCGCCTGCTGGCTGGCCGGCGTCAGCCAGTCGCGGAAACGCTCCTTCCACTCATCGACCGACAGGCAACAGGCCGGGTTGGACGCCATCACCTCGCCCTTGCACAGGGGGAAACCGCACCGGTCGAGCTGGTGGTTGACCCGGCCGGCAAAGTCGAGCAGACGCCGCCGCACCTCCTCGGTGGTCAGATCGGCGGGGACGGCGAAGGCGATGCCGTTGTCCTGGTCGGTTGACAGCGTCTGCTCGTGGCGCCCTTCGCTGCCGAACACCAGCCAGGAGAATTTGACAGTCTTCAGGCCGGGGCAGAGGGCGAGTTCGTTTTCGATGATCCGCTTGGCCAATTGGTCATTGAGGGTCGAGACCAGATGGGTCAACTGCTCGGCGCCGACTCCCTGCTCGATCAGATTATGGGCCAGTTGCCGGATGTCGGCGGCCCGGTCGGCGGCGGAGCCGATATCGATGGCACGGCGGATGGCATCGCTGATCTGGGTAAAGCCAAGCTTCTGCAGGGCGAACAGATCCCTTTCAAGGACCAGGCCGAGCAGATGCCCCTTGCCGTCCACCGCCAGCACATGGCGGGTGCTGTGGGTGGCCATGGCCATCGCCGCCTCATAGCCCAGCGCCTGGCCGGAGAGGATAATCGGCCGATGGTTCATCAGGGCGGCGACCGGCGTCTCGGGGTCATAGCCGTCATCGGCCAGATGTTCGATCAGGTCCCGCCAGTTGAACACCCCGAGCGGACGCCGCGCCTCGTCCACCACGACCATGGTGCCGCCGCCATGCCCGGCAAGGGTCTTGACCACCATCCGCACCGGCGTCTCCGGCGCGCAGGTGGCACAGTCGGGCTCAGCGATGGCCGCCAGGGGACTGTCCAATGACTGGTAACTGGCGCGGTTGAAGGCGAACTGCCCCTGATAGAGCTGTCGCGACTGTTCCAGCAGAATGGCCGAGCGGGCCTCGCAAAATGCCTGGAAGGCCGGCGAAACCGACTGGAATTCGACGAAGTCCTCGCGGCTGAGAACCAGCAACAGGGCTTCGTCCACCGACCGGCAGGTCGAGAACACCGGCCGGTCCTCATGCAGCGCCTCGACCGGAAAACAGCTGCCTTCGCTCAGTTCCGCCAGCACCCGGCGCTCGTCGGAGGCCCGGCCCATGGCCTCGATGCGCAGAGTGCCGCGGGCGATGAACAGGAATTGCGCCGGAAAATCACCGGGCTTCATCAGGATCGCATCCGGCTCGATCAGGTGGGCCTCGATCCGCTCCGCCAGCCAGCGCAGTTCGGATTCGGGCAGGGCGTCGAACGGCGCCCAACGCCTGAGCAGATCGATCCGTTGCCCGTTTTCCATAGAAAACGGGATCGACACGGCGTCTCGACCGATTTCCTGCAAGTCCGACATCGCCCCCGCCGTCGGTTCCATTAAAGGTCGCAAATCCACATTGCAAAGAATGTGAGTTAGGTCAACCTGGGCGATCGTATATTATTCTATCCAGTCACGCACAAGCTCGATCTGCTCTACTTCCATCAGCATCGGTGCATGGCCGCAATTGGGGATTTCCACCAGGTCGGTGGGTGGGCCCCGCTTGGTCATCTGGGCGGCGGTTTCAAATGACAGCAGGTCGGAATCGGTGCCGTGGATCACCAGCACCGGGATGCGGATGGCGTCCCAGATCTCCCAGAAGCTCGAGCCGTCGAGCCCGGCTTCGACGAAGGCCCTGGCCACCGCCGGATCAAAATTGAGGCGCAGCGTGCCGTCGCCGGCCGGCTTCACCGATGACTCGGTGATATGCCGCCAGTGCTCGGGGTCACGGATGCCGAAGGTGGTCATCGATGCCCGGAAAGCCCGCTCGGCGCCGGCCAGATCGGCAAACCGCGGGTCGCCGCCGATATAGCCGGCGATGCGCTGCAGCGCCGCCGCCGGCACCACCGGCCCCATGTCGTTGCAAATCAGCCGGCGGATCGGCGAATTGGCCGCCGCCGCCAGGCTCATGCCGATCACCGCCCCCATCGAGGTGCCCAGCCAGTCAAGCTGGTCGACGCCGAGCCGCGCGATCAGTTGCGCACAGTCGCTGCGATAGGTGGCGAAATTGTACTCGGCCTGGTCCAGCCACTCGCTGTCGCCGCGGCCGGGCATGTCCGGACAGACGACCCGCCATTCGTCGGCCAGGGCCCGGCCCAGATAGTCAAAATCATGGCTGTTGCGGGTCAGGCCGTGCACGCAGACGAGAACCCGCGGATTGTCCGGATCGCCCCACTCCCGATAGGCCAGTCGATGAAACCCTGAGGCGCCCAGGGACAGGAGGGATTTTTGACGCATTTATGAAACCTTTTCCATTTCCCTGATTTTGACGGAGTTACGCCATCCCGCAAGATTGAATTCCGCGGACGTCCCCCCCATTGTGCTGCGATGAGATCGGGCGTTCGTCTGGCCATGGTGGTGTCGCTGGCGCCGTTGCTGCTGCTCGGCGCGGTCGTCCTCTGGCTTGTTTTGGGCGAGGAAACGATGCGGCTGTCCGGACTGAACGCCCCCGTCACCATCACCCGCGACCGGCTGGGGGTGCCCACCATCACCGCCGGCAGCGCCGAGGACGCCTATTTCGCCCTTGGCCACCTGCATGCCGAGGATCGTTTATGGCAGATGGAACTGCAAAGGCGCGTCGGTGCCGGCCGCCTGGCGGAAATTCTCGGCCCGCGAGCCCTGCCGACAGATCGTTTCATGCGCACCCTGGGACTTTACCGCCTGGCCGAGGCGTCGCTGGCCGACCTGGAGCCGGAGGTCCGCCGGGGACTCGAGGCCTATGCGGCCGGGGTCAATGCCTGGATCGGCCGCCGTTCGGTGCCGTTGCCGGCCGAATTCCTGCTGCTGCGCACCTCGCCCGAGCCATGGCGGCCGGCTGATACGCTGGTCTGGGGCCGCCTGATGGCCCTGCAGCTGTCCGGCGACTGGACGGAAAAACTCACGCGCGACGGCCTGGCCGGGACCCTGACGCCCGATATGATGGCCGATCTGTGGCCCGACCATCCACCGCTGCCGACCCGCCATAGCGGTCTCGGCGGTGAAGTGGCGGAAGCCCTGCTGGCCGCCCTGCCCCCGGTTCTGGCGCCGCGCCTGGCCTCCAATGTCTGGGTCGTGGCGGGCAGCCGCAGCCAAAGCGGCAAGCCGATCCTGGCCAATGACCCGCATCTCGAATTCCACGCCCCGATACTGTGGTATCTGGCCTCGCTGTCCGCCCCTGGCCTGGAGGTCGCCGGTGCTACCGTGCCCGGCGTGCCGTTCCACCTGCTGGGTCACAACCGCGACATCGCCTGGGGCTGCACCACCACCCACAGCGACACCATCGACCTGTTCGTCGAACAGGCCGACGGCGACGGCTATCTCAGCCCGGAAGGACGCCTGGCGTTCCGGCAGCGCCAGGAGATCCTCAAGGTCGCCGGCGGCGATCCGGAGCCGCTGCTGGTCCGCGAAACCCGCCACGGGCCGGTGATCTCGGACCTTCTCGCGGACAAGGCCGGGGGACGCATCCTCGCCCTGTCGGCGACCGCCCTGGCTCCCCGGCAGCTGAGCGCCCAGGCGCTGTGGAAGGTCAACCGGGCCACCGACTGGCGGGACTTCAACGCCGCGCTCGAGGATTTCGACGCCCCGCAGCAGAATTTCGCCTATGCCGACCGGGCCGGCCATATCGGCATGGTGTCGCCGGGCCGGGTACCGATCCGCCGCCAGCCCACCGGCGGCCTGCCCCGACCCGGCTGGAGCGGCGAGTTCGACTGGATCGGCTGGGTGCCTTACCAGGACCTGCCGCGGCAATTCGATCCGCCCTCCGGCATCATCGTCAACGCCAACAACAAGGTGGTGCCCGAGGGCTATCCCCATCACCTGGCGGACAGCTGGCCGGAACCCTATCGCGCCCGGCGCATCGGCCAACGCCTGGACGCCGCTCCACGCCATTCCGCCCGCGACATGGCGGCGCTGCAGATGGATCGGCTGTCGCTGATGGCGGTCGAGCTGAAGCCGCTGCTGCTGGCCGCCCGACCGCTGGACCGGCGATCCGCCGCCGCCCGCACCCTTATCGAGGCCTGGGACGGCGAGATGACGCCCGAGCGGCCGGAGCCGCTGATCTTCCAGGCCTGGATCAACGCTCTGCAGCACGATCTGCTGGCACCCTGGCTGGGCGGGCAGCTGTCGGCCTTCCGCCAGGTCCGGCCGCGATTCCTCAAGGCGGTGCTGAGCGGCCGCGATGTCTGGTGTCGCGACGGCGATTGCCCGACCATGGTCGGCAAGGCGCTGATCACCGCCCTCGACGGCATTTCCCGCCAATACGGCGAGGACATGGCGTCATGGCGCTGGGGCAAGGCGCATCGCGCCGAGTTCGATGCCCTGCTCTACGGCTATCTGCCGCTGCTGGGGCCGCTGACCAGGCTTTCGGCGGAGGCCGGCGGCGATGATTTCACCGTCCAGAGGGGCAGCTATGTGATGGAGCAGGGGGCGGTGTTCCGCCAGGTGCATGGGGCCGGGCTGCGGGCGGTCTACGACCTCGCCGATCTCGACGACAGCCGGATGGTTATCGCCACCGGGCAATCGGGCAGCCCGCTGTCGGCCCATTGGGGCGATTTTCTGGAGCTGTGGCGCCAGGGCGGAATGATCCGGCTTAAACCTTGATTTCCCCATAGGCGCCGCGGAAATGCACCAGCGGCCGGCCGGCCGGGGCGACGCGCAGCTGCTGGACGCGCCCGACGAAAATCTGGTGGTCGCCACCCGGGTGCACGGCTTCCAGCGAGCATTCGAGCACCGCCAGGCTGCCGGCGATGACCGGCACACCCCCATGCCCGGGCTCATGGGCGATGCCGATCCATTTGTCCTCGGCCCGTCCGGCGAAGCGCTCGGACAGCGCGCGCTGGTCAAGAGCCAGCACATTGACGGCGAAAAAGCCGGCCTTGGCGAAAGAGTCCAACCATAGGTTCTTGTTGTCGAGACAGAACAGCACCAGCGGCGGTTCCAGCGACAGCGAGGTGAAGGAACTGATGGTGACGCCAAGCGGCGAGCCGTCGGCGGCGGTGGCCGTGACCACTGTGACACCGGTCGGAAAACACCCCAGGGCTTTGCGAAAGGTCTGGCTGTCGACGCTCATGAAGCAGGGTCCGGCTGTGGTCTTGTCGCTCTATTACAGCATATTCAAAGGCAGAGCGAGTTTGCCGTTGATCTTTTTTTGGCGGCGATGCTGTTGACCGGCGACAAGTTTTTCAAATTATAGCATCCTGCGACAAAATGGGACGTCAGCCTCGACGGCTTGGGAATTGATATGTTCGTATTGATTGGTATCGCCGTGGTGATCTGTTCGGTCGTCGGCGGCTATGTCGGCAACGGCGGTGAATTGGGGGTGCTGGTCCAGCCGTTCGAATGGATCATCATTCTCGGCGCCGCTATCGGCAGTTTCATCATCGGCAACCCCAAACATACCGTGATCAGCATCGGCAAGGCGATGGGCACCATGATCAAGGGGTCCCGCCACAACAAGGCGTCCTACACCGAGCTGCTGAGCATGCTCTACTCGCTGTTTAAACTGGCCAAGACCAAGGGTGACCTGGCGCTGGAAAGCCATGTGGAAAAGCCGTCGGAAAGTTCGCTGTTCCAGAAATTCCCGAAATTCTCGGCCGACCACCACACCCTCGAGTTCCTCTGCGATTACCTGCGGCTGCTGACGCTGGGCACCAACAACGCCCATGAGGTGGAATCCATCATCGACGCCGAGATCGAGGCGCATCATCACGACGAGGCGCTGATCGCCAACGCCATCAACACCATGTCGGACGCCATGCCGGCGCTGGGCATCGTCGCCGCGGTGCTGGGCGTCATCCATACCATGGGGTCGATCACCGAACCGCCCGAGGTGCTTGGCCACCTGATCGGCGCGGCGCTCTGCGGCACCTTCATGGGGGTGTTGCTGTCCTATGGCTTCTTTGCCCCCTTCGCGCGCATCCTCGACCTCATTTATGCTACCGAAACCGCCTATCTCAACGTTATCAAGAACTGCCTGCTGGCCCATATGATGGGCTACGCGCCGCAGGTTTCCATCGAATTCGGCCGCAAGACCCTGCCCCCGCATATGCGGCCGAGCTTCGCCGAGCTTGAAGAGGCCGTAAACAATATGCCGCCCGATTGATCGGGACTGAGCAATGGCCGAACAACAACCAGTCATAATAAAGCGGATCAAGAAGAACCATGGCGGTCATCATGGCGGCGCCTGGAAGGTGGCCTATGCCGATTTCGTGACGGCGATGATGGCCTTCTTTCTGCTGTTGTGGCTGCTGAACGCCGTCACCGAAGAGCAGTTGCAGGGCATCGCCGACTATTTCGCTCCCACCACCGCCTCGGTATCGGCCAGCGGCGCCGGCGGCATGCTGGGCGGC
>DUZF01000306.1 GCA_013349665.1 Rhodospirillaceae bacterium
GCGCAGCCCGGTTGGGGCGAGCGCTCGGCGCAAAAGCTTTTCGAGGCAATCCGGGCACGCCGGGTGATCGGCCTCGACCGCCTGATCTATTCGCTCGGCATCCGCCAGGTGGGTGAGGCGACGGCCCGCCTGCTGGCGCTGAATTACCACTCGGTCGCCGCCTGGCGCGCCGCCATGCTCGAGGTGGCGGCCGACCGCGACGGCGAGGCCTGGCTGGGCCTGACCGCCATCGACCAGATCGGTCCGGAGGTGGCCGGCGAAATCGCCCTGTTCTTCGCCGAGGAACACAATCTGCGGGCGCTCGACGATCTCCTCGCCGGCTTGGAGAGGGTCGAGGACTTCGCCCAGGCCGCCCATTCGCCGCTGACCGGCAAAACAGTGGTGTTCACCGGCAGCCTGACCCGCTTTACCCGCGACGAAGCAAAGGCCCGCGCTCAGGCTTTGGGCGCCAAGGTGGCGGGGTCGGTATCGGCGAAGACCAATTACCTGGTGGCCGGCGCCGACGCCGGATCAAAACTGACCAAGGCCCGGGATCTTGGGGTCACCATTCTCAGCGAAGACGAGTGGCTGGCCCTGCTCGGATGAAATATCCGACGATTTTAATCAGACACCGGACTTGACCTAAGGAAGTCCACCCCCCTAATCTCTAAATGGCCTCGGCGGCAAAAGGCGCCGAGAAGCCGGGGAGAGGCACCCAAGACGAAGGGAAACGCGATGATTGTCGGATCCATTCTCAAGGAAAAACAAAGCAATACGGTAACCACCACCGTCGCAGACCAGTCGGTGGGCGATGCCGCCAAGCTGCTTAACTCGAAGCGAATTGGCGCTTTACTTGTGGTTGACGACAAAAGCGCGATCGTCGGCATCATCTCGGAACGCGATATCGCTCGCGGCCTGGCGCTTCATGGCGGCAAGGTGGAAGCCATGACGGTGCGCGACCTGATGACCAGCGACGTTCTGGTCTGCAGCCCCGAGGACCCGTTGGAAAAACTCATGGGCGTGATGACCAACAACCGTATCCGCCATCTGCCGGTGCTGGACAAGGGCAAACTGGCCGGCATGATCACCATCGGCGACGTCGTCAAGGCCCGCCTCGAGGAAGCCGCGATGCAGGTCGATCAGCTTCGCGACTATGTCATGGCCGGGCGCTGATCACTGAAGGCTTTGCGCTTCGCGCAAAGCCTTGCGCCTCAACTCGGTAGCCTCCGAGCGTTCATAGAGATCGGCGGCGCGCAGAAAGTGCCGGCGGGCGTGACTGCTGTCGCCGTTCTGCGCCGACATCCGTCCCAACTCGAAGCAGATATCCGCTTCGCCCCGCAGATGGCCGGCCTGACCATAAAGCGTGGCCGCGGTCTCGAGGCCTGTGATAGCCTCGGCGAGGCTATGGGTCCGGCGCAGCAGATGCGCCAGCCCGGTCAGCGTGCCGGCCTCCCCCAGCACATCGCCGGCCTCACGGAACAGCTCCAGCGCCCGCTCGTAGCCTTCATGGGCACGGTCCGGCTGGCCGAGCACATCATGCAGGGCGGCCAGCGACCGCAGCACATGGGCTTCGCCAAGACCGTCGGCGGCCCGCCGGTACAGCGTCAGCGCCTGGGTGTAGAGGTCCAGCGCCACATCCTGGCGGCCTTCGTCGCGTTCGATATGGCCGCGGCGCTTCAGCACATGGGCTTCGCCGGAGAGATCGCCGGCGGCGTCGAACAATTCGCCGGCGGCGTCATAGCAATTTCGGGCCTCGCCGAGAATTCCAGAACGGTGGGCCAACTCACCGAGGCGGGTCAGCAACGCTCCCTGGCGGCGCTGGTCGCCACCGGGGGCCAGCAGCACCCTGGCCTCGGTGAAAGCTTCGCGGGCGGCATCGAGATGGCCGAGACGGGCTTCGAGATCTCCGAGCCCGGTCAGCGCATTGGCCTGCCCCTCTGCGTCCTTGTCCTGGTGATAAAGCATCCTTGCCCGGCGATAACACTCCCGCGCACGCTGAGCCTCTCCGGCCATCCATAGCCGCTCGGCCTCGCCAAGCGCCTCATCCGCCTTGCTGACTGTCATGGTGCAAGTCCGCCTTTCAACAATCCCGACTACCAAGGTAAGACCGCCGGGCCCGCAGGTAAATGTGATTGTCTCGAAAAAGGCTTTCCCATCGACGGGCCTCGGATTACATCTTTCAGATGCGCGCAAACCTCAGAATTTTCCTCGCCGCCCTATTCGCCTGTACCGCGACGATGCCGGCGGCGGCGGCCGACTGCACCGACCCGGCGCGACCAGGGGTAGATTGGCAGCGCTGTTATCTCGACGGGCGCGACCTGCGTCAGAAGGATCTCGGCGGCGCCCGGTTGGCCGATGCCAGTTTCGAGCGCGCCGATCTGTCGCAGTCGGTGCTGGCCGGGGCTAACGGGTTTCATGCCAAGTTCATCAGCACGCAGATGAGCGGGGTGAAGATGGACGGCGGCAACTTTGCCGAAGCCGACTTCACCAAGGCCGACCTGTCCGGCGCCTCGCTGCGTAACGCCGACATCCGCCGCGCCAAATTCTTCAAGGCCAATCTCAAGGGCGCCGATCTGTCCGGCGCCAAGACCCAGGGCGCCGATCTGCTCAATGCCGAACTGTCGGGAGCCATCTGGACGGACGGCAAGCGCGTTTGCGGCGACGGCTCCGTCGGGCAGTGCAACTGATGCCCAGAAAAGCCCACTCGGCGGAGATTGACGAATTCACCACGGTGGCCGGCTATGCCCGTTCGGCCATCAACCTGCTGTCGGAACTGCGCATACCGCCGACGCCGTCACGCTTCACCGTCGCCTATACCCACCAGACCGGCAATAACTCCGACCTGTCCCTGGCGATGAACCGCCTGCTCGGCCATGACAAGCTGACCGCGGAGGCGGTTGACGAACTGTTCAACCAGTATTTCGGCCGCATGATCGAGGAGGCCGAATTGCGCGACGCCAGCCAGCGGATCGAGAGAACGGTCTCGGAAGTCGCCGACTGCATCGGCGCCGCCAGCGATTCGGCCGAGCATTATGGCGGAGTGCTGGAAAACTTCGCCGACGGAGCGCCATCCGACAGCTTCTCGGAGATGATCGGCGCTGTCCTCGACGAGACCCGACAGATGGCCGCCGCCAATCGCAAATTCGAGGAACGCCTGCAGTTTTCCTCGACCGAGATCGAAATCCTGCGGCAGAATCTCGAACGCCTCGAACGCGAAGCCAGCCTTGACGCCCTGACCGGCATCGCCAACCGCAAGCGTTTCGACCAGGCCTTGCGCGAGAGCATGGCACGGGCCAATGGGGACGGTACGCCACTGACACTGCTGATGATGGACATCGACCACTTCAAGAATTTCAACGACTCCCACGGACATCTGGTGGGCGACCAGGTCCTGAAGCTGGTGGCCCGCTACGTCACCGACGGCGTCCGCACCCAGGACGTGGCGGCGCGCTACGGCGGCGAGGAATTCGTCGTCATCCTGCCGCAGACCGACATGGACGGCGGTCTCAGGGTCGCCGACGCCATCCGCCGATCGGTGGCCAGCAAGAAAGTCGTCAACCGCCGCACCGGGACCAGCCTGGGACAGGTTGCCCTGTCGGTCGGCGTCGCCCTCTACCGCCGCGGCGAATCGGCGGCGGAACTGGTCCACCGCGCCGATGAGGCGCTCTATCTGGCCAAAGCCGGAGGCCGCAACCGCGTAGTCTCGGAAGCCGAGCTGCCGGATGCGGTCTGAAAGGCGTCGCTGATGGGCTCGCCGTTCGACCTCGACGACGACGTCTCGCCGCCGGCCGACCAGCCGGCGCCGTCGCCCTGGCTGGCGGCGCTCAACAGCGAACAGCGCCTGGCGGTGGAAACCACCGAGGGCCCGCTGCTGGTTCTGTCGGGCGCCGGAACCGGCAAGACCCGCGTTCTCACCGCCCGCCTGGCCCAGATTATCGCCCAGGGCCGTGCCCGCCCGTGGCAGGTGCTGTCGGTGACCTTCACCAACCGGGCAGCCCGTGAAATGCGGGAGCGCGTTCAGCGCCTGGTCGGGGCGGCCGCCGAACAGGTCTGGCTGGGCACCTTCCATGCCCTGGGGGCGCGGATCCTGCGCCGCCATGCGCCGCTGGCCGGGCTCGAGAGCAATTTCACCATTCTTGACGTCGACGACCAACTGCGCCTGCTCAAGCAGATCCTGACCGAGGAAGGCATCGACGCCAAAGCCTCGCCGCCGCAGATGGTGATGGCCAGCATCCAGCGCTGGAAGGACCGCGGACTGCCGCCGGCCAGGCTGCCGAACGCCGAGGCAGTGGAACTGGCGGGCGGCCGCGGGGCCGCCATCTATCGGATTTACCAGGACCGTCTGGCGGCGCTCAACGCCTGTGATTTCGGCGACCTGCTGCTGCATTGCCTGACGATTTTCCAGAACCCGGCGCATGCCGACATCCTGGCCGACTACCAGGACCGCTTCCGCTATATGCTGGTGGACGAATATCAGGACACCAATGTCGCCCAGTATCTGTGGCTGCGCCTGCTGGCGCAGAAGCACCGCAACCTCTGCTGTGTCGGCGACGATGACCAGTCCATCTATTCCTGGCGCGGCGCCGAGGTCGGCAATATCCTCAAATTCGAAAGCGATTTTCCCGGCGCCCGTATCATCCGCCTGGAAGCCAATTATCGCTCGACGCCGACCATCCTGGCCGCTGCCGCCGGCCTGATCGGCCATAATCTCGGCCGCCTGGGAAAGACCCTGAGACCCGGCAACGCCGAGGCCGAACGGGGCCCGCCGGTGGTGGTGCGGGCCCTGTGGAACGGCGCCGAGGAAGCGCGCTGGGTGGTCGAGGAAATCGAGGCCGAGCAGCGCGCTGGAACCAAGCTGGGCCAGATGGCGATCCTGGTGCGGGCCGGCTTCCAGACCCGCGAATTCGAGGACCGGCTGATCGCCACCGGACTTCCCTATCGGGTGGTCGGCAGCCTGCGGTTTTACGAACGCCAGGAAATCCGTGACGCCTTGGCTTATTTCCGGGTGGTGGCGCAGCCCGCCGACGACCTCGCTTTCGAACGCATCGTCAACACCCCCAAGCGCGGCCTCGGCGATTCCACCCTGCAGGCCCTGCATGTCCTGGCCCGCCGGCAGGGTACCGGCCTGGTCGAGGCGGCCCGCCTGCTGGCCGGCACCGACGACCTCAAGCCCAAGGCCCGCAAAGCCCTGGCCGACCTGCTGGCCGACTTCGCCCGCTGGCGGACTTTGCTGGCGACCATGGCGCCAGGGCCTTTGGCCGAGACCATTCTCGACCAGTCGGGCTACACCGCCATGTGGCGTCAGGACCGCAGCCCCGATGCCCAGGGACGGGTGGAAAACCTCAAGGAACTGGTGGCGGCGCTGGAAGAATTCGACAACCTGGGCGGCTTTCTCGAACATGTCAGCCTGGTCATGGACAATGACGACAAGTCCGGCGGCGAGCGGGTCAGCGTGATGACCCTGCATGCCGCCAAGGGTCTCGAATATGATGTGGTGTTCCTGCCCGGTTGGGAGGAAGGAGTGTTTCCCCATCAGCGGGCTCTGTCCGAGGGCGGGCTGAAGTCGCTGGAGGAGGAGCGCCGCCTGGCCTATGTCGGCATCACCCGGGCGCGGCGCCAGGTCTTCGTCTCCTATGCCGCCACCCGGCGCATCTACAACCGCTGGCAGGACAGCCTGGCCTCGCGCTTCATCGCGGAACTGCCGGATGCCACCGTCGAGACCCTGGCCGAGCGGGGGCTGTCGGGGGGCTTCGCCGCCGCGTCGGTGCCCGCCTGGGCGCCGCGGCCTTCGGTTCAGGCGCCGGTGGCGCCCGAGCGCAGTTACCAGCCGGGCGAACGGATTTTTCACCAGAAATTCGGCTACGGCCGGATCACCGCCGTCGACGGCAACAAACTCGACATCTTCTTTGACAAGGCGGGAGCGAAAAAGGTGGTGGACAGCTTCGTCATGCCGGCGGAAAACCTATGAGCGCCGCCGAGGTCTGGCGGGTTCGCGTCAGCTTGCCGCGCCGCGGCCTCGCCGCCTGCGAAGCGGCGCTGGAGGATATTGCCGAGGCTTGCGGCTGGTTCCTTGAAGATCCCGCCGGCAATGAGGACGCCCCCGACGAACTCTGGTGCCTGGAAGGCTTTTCCCGCCAGCCTGTGGACCGTGCGGCGCTGGAGGACCGGCTGGCCCTGGCGGCGGCGGCGGTGGGTCTGCCGCCGCCCCCCGCCGCCATCGAACGGATCGTCGATACCGACTGGGTCTCGGCCAATCTACGCGACTTCCCCCCCATCCGCGCCGGACGCTTTTTCGTCCATGGCTCGCATTTCGACGCCCGCCCGCCCGGTGGCAGCGTACCGTTGCAGATCGACGCCGGCACCGCCTTCGGTTCCGGCGAGCATGCCACCACCCAGGGCTGTCTGGCCGCCATCGACCGCCTGCTGCGCCGCCGCCGGTTCCGCCGACCGCTGGATCTCGGCTGCGGCTCGGGCATCCTCGCCATCGCCATGGCCAAGGCCGGGCGCGGTGCCCGTGTCCGGGCTGCCGACATCGACCCGACGGCGGTGCGGGTGGCGGCGCTCAACGCGCGGACCAACCGGGCCAGGATCAGCGTCCAGCCCAGCGACGGCTATCGCAGCCGCTTCCTGCGGCGGCATCGCCCTTACGATCTGGTGACGGCCAATATTCTGGCCCGACCGCTGGCATCGATGGCCGCCGACCTCAGCCGTCATCTCGCCGTCGGCGGTTTCGCCGTGCTGTCAGGACTGCTGGTCGGCCAGGAACGGCTGGTGCTGGCCGCCCATCGCCGCCATGGCCTGGCCCTGGCCTTTCGGCTGAGGATCAACGGCTGGTCTACGCTGGTGCTGCGGTGATGACTATATTTTAGACACGGATAAGGAAAAGTGCCGCAGGCGCCAATGACGACGGCTCTAAAAGACCTCCGCAAAGAACTCGTCAGGCGCGGCCTCGACGGCTTCGTGGTGCCGCGCAGCGACGAGCATCAGGGCGAATATGTGCCGCCCTCGGCCGAACGACTGCGCTGGCTCACCGGTTTCAGCGGCTCGGCCGGAGTGGCGGTGGTGCTCGCCGATCGGGCGGCGCTGTTCGTCGACGGGCGCTACAGCCTGCAGGCAAAGACCGAAGTCGACGCCAAAAGCTGGACCCTCCTGCATCTGGTCGACCAGCCGCCGCCACAGTGGCTGGGGGAAACCCTCGGCACCGGACAGAAGCTGGGCTATGACCCCTGGCTGCATACCCCCAACGGCGTCGAGTCGTTGCGCCAGGCTTGCGAAAAGGCCGGTGCCGGCCTGGTGCCCTGCCCCGACAATCCGCTCGACGCCGTCTGGCAGGACCGCCCGCCGCCGCCGCTGGCGCCGCTGGAACCCCATGCCCTGGCCTATGCCGGCAAGCCGTCGACGCAGAAACGCGCCGAATTGGGCAACGAATTGAAAACCGCCGGATGTGACGCCGTCGTCCTCAGCGCGCCGGAGTCCATCGCCTGGCTGCTCAATTTGCGCGGCGGCGACGTGCCATACTCGCCCTTGCCGCTCAGCTTCGCCTTGGCCTGGCAGGATGGCGGCGTCGATCTGTTTGTCGACCATCGCAAGATGACCGCCGAGGCGGCCGACCATCTGGGCCGGGATGTCCGTGTCGGGCAACCCGACCGCTTCGGTCCGGCCCTCGACGCCCTGTCCGGCAAACGCATCCGTCTCGACCCGGCGACGGCACCGGCCTGGGCGCTGGACCGGCTGACCGCCGCCAAAGCCGCGGTCGATCGCGGTGCGGATCCCTGCGGCCTGCCGAAAGCCTGCAAGAACGACGTCGAACTGGACGGCGCCCGACGTGCCCATCGCCGTGACGGTGTCGCCCTGGTGCGTTTCCTGGCCTGGCTGGCGGCCCATGCCGGCAGCGGCAGGATCGGCGAAATCGCCGCCGCCGACCGACTGGACCGGTTTCGCGGCGACGGCGAGCTTTATCGCGGCCCGAGTTTTCCCACCATTTCCGGCGCCGGCCCCAACGGCGCCATCGTTCATTACCGGGCGAACCCGGCGAGCGACCGCAAGCTCCGCCCTGGGCAGCTTTATCTGGTGGATTCCGGGGGCCAGTACCTCGACGGCACCACCGATGTCACCCGTACGCTGGCCATCGGCGACGGCGACTTCACCCGCGAGAGACGCCATTTCACTCTGGTCCTGAAGGGCCATATCGCCATAGCCGCCCTGCGCTTTCCCGAGGGCACCACCGGCAGCCAGATGGACATCCTGGCACGGCGCGCCCTGTGGGCCGAGGATCTCGACTACGACCACGGTACCGGCCATGGGGTGGGCAGCTATCTGGGAGTCCATGAAGGGCCGCAGCGGATCTCCAAACTGCCCAGCGCCCAGGCGCTGAAGCCGGGCATGATCGTATCCGACGAGCCCGGGTATTACCTTGCCGGCGCCTACGGCATACGCATCGAAAACCTGGTGGCGGTGCGCAAGACCGCCGCCGGCAGGATGCTGGACTTCGAGGTATTGACGCTGGCCCCCATCGACCTCGCTTTGGTCGAACGCGACCTCCTCGAGCGCGATGAACTGGCCTGGCTCAACGCCTATCACGCCCGCGTCCGCCAGGAACTGACGCCGTTCCTCGACCCGGCCGAGGCCGCCTGGCTGGCCCAGGCGACCAGGGAGATTTGAGGCAGGTGCCCGGGGCCCAGCAACCACCGGACCCCGGGCACCCGTCACTGCAGGAAGCCCTTGACCACCATCAGCAGGTCAATCAGCCGATTGACGAGCTCTAGCATCAAGTGTATCTTCGCAGGCAGCAGCATCGATGCTTGGTACATCGGTTTTGCTCCTCAAAAGACCGGCCAGGACCACCCTGGCCGGTCATTTCATTATGAGAGCCAACCTATGTCTCTGCAACTATTGCGGGTTATGCCCTCTGGCTAGTGCAGCGGCCAGAACAGCTCGATCAGCACGGTGCCGACCACCAGCACGATAAGGCTGAGCGGCAGGCCGAGGCGCCAGTAATCGCCGAACCGATAGCCGCCGGGCCCCATCACCAGGGTATTGCACTGGTGGCCGATGGGAGTCAGGAAGTCGCAGCCCGCCCCCACCGCCACCGCCATCAGGAACGGGTCGATGTTCAGCCCGAGCTTGACCGCCATGCCGGCGGCGATCGGCCCCATCACCAGGACGGTCGGCGCGTGATGGAGGAACGGCGCCAGCAGCATCGATCCCAACATCACCATGGTGACGGCGATTTGCGGCGGCAGGTAGGCGGCCCCTTGAACCAGCCAGGCGGCCACCAGTTCCGAGGCCCCGGTGGACTTCATGGCGTCGCTGACCGGGATCAACGCCGCCAGCATGACGATGATCGGCCAGTTGATAGCCTCATAAGCCTCACGCAGCGAGATGGTGCGGAACATCACCAGCAGCACCGCGGCGGAGAAGAAACCGATGGCGACCGGAACCAGGCCGGCGGCAATCACCACCATCGCCAGGCCGGCAATGACCAGGGGCAACAGCACCTGGCGCCGCCCCCTCGGCTGACCACGATCGGCCAGCGCCAAACAGCCGAGGTCCGCCAGTACGCCGGGCAGGGAATCCTCGGCCCCTTCGATGACCAGAACGTCGCCGACGCGCAGTTCCATCTGCTGCAAGCGGGTGGCGAAATGCCGTCCGGCACGGCGCAGGGCCAGCACGGCGGCGCCATGGCGGGCGCGGATTTCGCTTTTGAGCAGCGTCGAGCCGACCAATTGCGACCCCGGCATGACCACCGCCTCGGCCAGAATCAAGTCGGCACCCGGTTGCAGCGGCGAGGACCCCGAGGCCATCAGGGTAAGCCCCGCCTCCTCCAGCAGGGGTTTGATCATCACCGGATCGCCTTCGATCAGCAGGATGTCGCCGGCCAGGAATTTCCAATGGGAGCCGGGGATGTAGCGCTGTTCCTGATCGCGGATGATGGCGGCGACGGTGATCGATCCCTCGGAAAACAGCTGTTCCAGATCGGCCACCGTGCTGCCGAGGATCGCCGAATCGGCCTCGACCCTGACCTCGCTGAGATAATCCTCGACCGCCAGGCGGTCCTCGGCCCCGGCCCCGGCCATCGGCTCGCGTTCCCGCGGCAGCAGGCGCCAGGCGAAACTGAGAAACAGCACGGCGCAAAGCGACAGGCCGAAGCCCACCGGGAAATAATCGAACATGGCGTAGGGATGGCCGGTAAGGTCGGCACGGACCCTGGAAACGATGATGTTGGGGGAGGTGCCGATCAGCGTCATCAGCCCACCGACCAGCGAGCCGAAGGCCATCGGCATCAGCAGCAG
>DUZF01000221.1 GCA_013349665.1 Rhodospirillaceae bacterium
CAGGGTGTTGATGCTCTGGATCACCGCGCTGGTCGGGGCCGGGGTGGGCGCGGCGGTCGGGGCCACTGTCGGAGCCGGGGTCGGCGCCACCGTCGGAGCTGGGGTCGGGGCGATGGTCGGCGCCGGGGTCGGCGCCGGAGTCGGGGCCGCGCTCGGAACCACCGTCGGCGCCGGAGTCGGGGCCGCGGTCGGAACCACCGTCGGGGCGGGTGTCGGCGCCGGGGTCGAGGCCACGGCCGGCGCCTGGGTCGGCGCGACGGCCACGGTCAGCGCCCCGATGACGTTTCCCGAAGCCGCCAGGCTGTAGTTGGATGCCGCCGGTCCGGTCAGCCCGGTGACCTTCACCCCATAGGTTCCGACACCAAGGGAACTGCTCACCGATACCGGGGTGGCACCGCTAAAGACGCCGACCACCGCGGCGATCGAATCGCCTTGGACGACGCCCGACAGGAAAGCCGTGATGCCGGGTGGCGTGCCGCCGACGGTGAAACTGCCGTCGGCGACCGACCAGGTCAGCGGCTTCGGCGTAATCGTCAAGCTGCCGGTGGTGTAATTGAACACGTAGGTTTGGCCGGTGACGCTGGGCAGGGTGGTGGGACCGTTGGCGACCGACAGGGTATAGCTGCCGGCCGGCGAATGGGCCGAGGTCGCCTGCCCGGACAGCCCGCCCGGCAAATCGCTGACGAATACCGATACACCGCTGTCAAGAAGCGCGGCGGCACTGTCCCCGCTCCACAAAGCGCTGTTTTGAACCGAGAGCGGGCCGGTCGATGTCCCGTAAGTGGCTGACACCGCCGAGCTGCAATTGGCATTGGCACAGAGGCCGGGGGTCACGGTGACCGTGAAGGGTGAATTGACCAGCAGCGGATAGCCGTCGGGACCGCTGAACCAGGCGCTATTAGCGGCGAAGGCGGCGGCGAAGGCCGCCGCGCCGGAGATGCCGCCGATGAAGATATTGCCTCCGCTGACCGTCACCCCCGGCAGATTGCCGATACCGTCTACCGGTTGCCCGACCGGCGAGTTGTCCCAATAACTGCCGCTGCCGTTGATCGTCCCTTTGACCAGGTCGGTGTACCCCGCCAGGGCACCGATATTGGTCGGTGCGCCGACGCCGCCGGATACCAGGCCCCTGGAATAGGATGTGGTAACCGTCGCCCCGTCGTCATTGGTGCCGACAAAGCCGCCGATCCGGTCCGCGGCGTTGGTGGCGCTGATGCCGGTGACCGCGCCGGTGGCATAGCTGTCACCGATAACGCCGGCATTTTCGCCCGCGAAGCCGCCGACCGAGGCGTTGCCGCTGACATTGCCGGTCGCATAACTGCTGGCAATGATGCCGGCGGCATTATACCCGACGAACCCGCCAACCTGGACAGCGCCGTTGCCGCCGCCGACCGAACCGGTGGCGAAACTCGAGGCGATGCTGCCGGCATCGTTGCGTCCGACCAGGCCGCCCAGATAGGCGGCGGCACTGCCGCCGCTGACCGCCCCGGTGGCGAAACTGGTCAAAATCGTCGCCAGATTGTAGCCCACCAGGCCGCCCAGATAGCTGGCGCCGTTACCCCCACTGACCGGGCCGGTGGCATAGCTTGATGTCACATTGAAGTCGTTCAAACCCAGCAGACCGCCAACCTGATAATCGCCGACGACCGTTCCGGCGGCGTGGCTCGCCGATATGGTGCCGAAGCTGGCTCCTGCCAGGCCGCCGACGGACGCCGAGCCGCTGGCGCCGCTGACATTTCCGGTCGCGTAACTGGAGAAGATCGAGCCGGTGACGTTGATCCCCCCCGCCAGTCCGCCCAAATGGTTGGCGCCGCTGCCGCCGAGGACGGCTCCGCCGGCATGGCTCGACAGGATTGTCGAAGCGCCGGAACCGTAGCCCACAAGTCCGCCCAGGAAACTGGCGCCGCTGCCCCCGACCACCGTCCCGGAGGCACTGCTGGCGTTGATCAGACCGGTATTCTCTCCGGCCAGGCCGCCGAGAAAGGTTACGCCGCTGCCGCCGACCACCGCGACGCCGACACTGCTGCCGGTGATGGTGCCCGCACTGTTGAACCCCACCAGTCCGCCGACATCGCTGACCCCGTCCCCGAGGATCAGTGTGGTCGTCGCGGTGCTCGCCGATATCGTGTCGGCATTGGCCTGTCCCACCAATCCGCCGACATAGGAACTGCCGCGAATCTGCCCGCCGGCATAGGTCTGATCATAGATGGCGCTGGAACTGTACCCCACCAGGCCGCCGACATAGGTACCGCCGCTCACCGCGCCACCGGCATGGCTGGACAGAACCGTGTCGAAGCCGTTGGCCCCCAGCAAACCACCGACCTTGGACCCACCGCTGACCGAACCACTGGCCCAACTCGAGGTTATGGTCCCGTTATAGCTGACACCCGCCAGACCACCGACTTCATAAGAACCGATGCCGCCGCTGACGGCACCCGTGGCATAACTCGAATCGACGGTGTCCCCGTTGATGTACCCGACCAGCCCGCCCAGACCATAGGCACCGCTGCCGCCGCTGACCGCCCCGGCGGCATGGCTGGACAAAATGATCGAACTGCTGTTTCCGGCCAATCCGCCCAAGACATAGGCGCCGCTGCCGCCGCTGACCAATCCCGAGGCGTTGCTCGACTGAATGACACCGGCATTCTGCCCGACCAGACCCCCTAGGGAATTCGCGCCGCTGCCGCCGACCACCGCGATGACGCTGCTGCTGCCGGAGATGGTCCCGTTGTTGTTGAACCCCACCAGACCGCCGACAATGCTGGCGCCATCTCCCAGGACCAAGGATCCGGTGGTCGAGGCCGAGGATATCTTGTCGGCATTGGCCGTCCCTTCCAGCCCGCCGACATCGGTGGCGCCGCTCACCGAACTGTTGGTGTAGCTCTGGACGATACTCTGGCTGCTGCCGGTACCGACCAGTCCGCCGACGTCCTTGTTTCCTTTGACCGACCCGGTGGCGTAAGCGGACAGGATGGTGACGAAGGCGCTTATCCCGGCCAACCCCCCGACGGCACTGCCGCCGCTGACCGAACCATTGGCGTAGGTCGCCAACAACTGGGCGCCCATGTTCGAGCCGACCAATCCGCCCACCGAAACCGACAAGCTGTCGCCAATGACCGAACCGATGGCGTAACCGGCGGAGATCAGGTCGCCATTGGTCTGGCCCACCAGGCCGCCGAGATTGTAAGCGCCGCTGCCGCCCCTTACGGATCCGCCGGCATGGCTGGATAGGATCGTGGTGTTGCTGTAGCCTGCCAAGCCGCCCAATCCGAACGCACCACTGCCGCCGATGACTGTTCCGGTCTCCGTGCTGAGCGAGATCGTCCCACCATTGCGACCAACCAACCCGCCCATGTAGAAGGCGCCATCGTCGCCACTGACCGAACTGCCGGCTACGCTCGACGTGACCATGCCATTGTTCAAGCCGATCAACCCGCCGATGTTGAAAGGGCCTCCGCCAATGGCACTGACCGCCCCGCTGGCGGAACTGCCGATCACCCAGCTTCCGTTATCGTTGCTGCCAACCAAGCCACCGAGGGTGCTGCCGCCGCTGTCGGCGAAGAGGCTTCCCTTGGCTGTGCTGGCCGATATGGTGCCGCCGTTATAGCCGGCCAGGCCGCCGATAGAGAGGCCGCCGCTGCCGGTCAAGACCGAACCGGTAACCGTACCTGACGAAATGGTTCCGGAATTGAAGCCCACCAGGCCACCGATGATTTGGACGCCGCTTCCGGCAATCACCGTTCCTGAGGCGGAACTCGACGAAATCTTGCCCCAATTGACCCCCGCCAACCCACCGCTCCAACTGGCGCCGGCGCCCAATATCACGGTCGTTGTGGCAGAGCTGTTGATGATCTGGGCGTTGGTGTCATTGCCGCCCACCAACCCGCCGATTTTCAGTGCCCCGGACCCGCCCACGACCGTTCCCGTTACCGAACTGGCGCTGATCCGACCGCTGCCGGTATTCAGCCCCACCAGTCCGCCGACATATTGGGAGCCGGTAATGGAGACCCCGCTCAGAACCATGTTCTTGATGAGGCCGGTGTTATCGCCAAAGAGGCCGACATAACTGCTGCCGGGTTGGTTGATGGTCAGGCCCGATATTGTATAGCCGGCGCCATCGAAGCTGCCGGCAAAGGCCGAGCCCAGGCTGCCAATGGGGGTGAAGGTGACGCCGGACAGGTTGAGATTGGCGTCGAGGACGTAATTGCCGGAAAGATTGGGGTTCAAGTCAATGGCGATAAACTGATCGATTGTGGTGATGTGATAGCCTGAGCCTTGTGTGGCGCAGCCCGATTGCCAGCGCAGGCAGGGATAGCCGCCGTTGAGTCCGGCGGCCGATGACCAGACGGCGGTATCGAAATCGCCCGGCATGCCCGCCGGGTAAGCCATGGCGCCAACGGGCGAGCCCCAGCCAACCAGAGGATCGATATTGCCGGAGCCGGGACCCGAGGAAACCGATCCGGCGGCATAACTCGCTGATATCGATCCGTAATTTTGCCCTATCAGTCCGCCTATATTGTGGGAGGCGCTGTCGGCGGATACCGACCCGATGGCGTAACTCGAAGATAGTGTTCCCCGGTTTTGCACGCCAATCAGTCCACCCAGGTCAAAGGATGCGCTTCCCCCGCGGACAGCACCGGTGGCGTAGCTGGATAAAATCAGGGCGGCACTGGGACTGTCGTTGGCCCCGATCAATCCGCCGACAGCTTGCACGCCGTTGCCCACAGAAACAGTGCCGATGGCATAGCTGGCTGTCACAGTGCCGAGGTTTGCCCCCACCAATCCACCGATGACGCCGCCCCCGTTGCCCGAGAGCACCGCGCCGGTCGCGAAACTGGCGCTGAGCAGGCTGAAACTCTGGCCCATCAGCCCACCAATATATTGGGACCCGTCGCCCACATGCACCGAGCCTGAGGCAAAGCTGGAAACTATTGTGCCGGCCTCGCTGTTCCCCACCAGGCCGCCCACTTCACCCGACAGACTGCCGCCGGTGACGGAACCGGTGGCAAAGCTGGAGATTATGTTTCCGTTCGGACCGCTGCCTCCGATCAGTCCACCGATGGCGCCGCCACCGTCGCCACCACTGACCGAGCCGGTTGCATAGCTGTTGATGATGGGGCCATTGGTGGACCCGGCGAGCCCGCCAAGTTGGCCTTTGCCGCTGACCGAGCCGGTGGCATAGCTGTTGATAATCGTCGTGCTGTTATAGCCGGCCAGTCCGCCGATGGCGACCGAGGCACTGCCGCCGATGACGCTGCCCGTCGCCCAGCTGGATGATATTTGGCCTGCGGTTCCGATCCCCACCAATCCGCCGATGCCGGAGGCGCCGTCGCCGCCGCTCACCGGACCCGTGGCATAACTGGCAGACAGAGTGCCGGCAAGATTTCCCACCAACCCGCCCAGATAGTAGGAACCGCTGCCGCCGCCGACCGACCCTGTGGCGTAGCTTGTCGATATCGTACCGGCATTGACGACACCCACCAGGCCGCCGATACCGTGGGCCCCGCTGCCGCCGCTGACCGATCCGGTGGCATAGACGGACAGCAGGCTGCCGGAGCCATTGTTGGAGCCGAGCAGTCCGCCGATCTGTTGGGCGTTACTGCCGCCGCTGACGGCGCCGGTGGCATAGCTGGCGGAAATGATATTGGCGTTCCAGCCGATCAGCCCGCCGAAATGGTAAACGCCGCTGCCGCCGGCGACCGCGCCGGTGGCATAGCTGGCGCTGACCGGGCCGGAGTTGTCGCCCACCAGCCCTCCGACATATTGGGAGCCGTCGCCGACCGACACCGCGCCGGCGGCGTAGCTGGTGGCAACGGACCCGGTGTTGCCGTCGTTGTAACCGGTCAGGCCGCCGATCTGTTGGGCGTTACTGCCGCCGCTGACGGCGCCGGTGGCAAAACTGGCAAGGATTGTTCCGTAATTAGCGCCCACCAGCCCGCCGATCTTGTCGGGACTGTCGCCGGCGGCGACCGCGCCGGTGGCGTAAGCGGCGGAGACCGTGCCGCCATTGCCCCCCATCAGGCCGCCGACATTCAAACTTCCACTGACCGACCCGGTGGCGTAGCTCGACGTGATCGACCCGCTGCCTGTGCCGACGAGACCGCCGATGCTGTTGGTGCCGCTCACCGTCCCGGTGGCGAAACTCGATGCGATCGTCCCGCCCAGGTTATAACCGGACAGACCGCCGATATAGAGGGATGCGGCGCCGCCGCTGACGGCACCGCTGGCCCAGCTCGACAGGATCGTCGCATTGGTGCCGTTGCCGACCAGGCCGCCGATATATTGGGTGCCGCTGCCGCCGCTCACCGGCCCGGCGGCGAAACTCGCCGAAATGAGTCCGTTATTGTCCCCCACCAATCCGCCGGCATAGGCGATATAGTCGACGCTGTTTATCGACCCGCTCGCATAGCTCGCCGACACGGTCCCATAGTTCCGTCCCACCAGCCCGCCGATCATCCGCGTGCCGCTGTCGGCATTCACCGCGCCAACCGCGTAGCTGGCGGAAACCAGCGAACCGGCACCGTAATTTTGCCCGACCAGACCGGCGAAGGCGAAGGCGCCGCTGCCGGCGCTGACCTGGCCGGCGGCATAGCTGTCCGAGATGGTACCGCCATTGTTGCCGACCAGGCCGCCGAAATAGGCGGTCAAGTCGGCTCCCTTGACCGCACCGGTGGCGTGGCTGGAGAGGATCGTCCCGCTGCTGGCGCCCACCAGACCACCGACATAATTCGCCCCGGTATCGCCGAACACGGCGCCGGTCGCGTAGCTTGACAGAACGGTGCCGGAACTGTCGGCGCTGCCGATCAGGTCGCCGACATAAAGGGCGGCGCTGCCGCCGGTGACCTGGCCGGTGGCATAGCTGGCCGAGACGATGCCGGTAAATTGTCCGACCAGGCCGCCGAGCTGGTTGGCGCCGCTGCCGGCGCTGACCGATCCGGTGGCAAAGCTGGTCCATATCCTGGCGCCCGTCTCGTTGACGCCGACCAGACCGCCCATGCTCCCGACATTGCTGCCGCCGCCGACTGAGCCGCTGGCATAGCTGGCGGATATTGTTCCGTAGTTGTCGCCCACCAGGCCGCCGACAATGCCGGTGCTGTCGGCGACGGTTACCGCGCCGGTGGCGGAACTGGCCGAGATGAGTCCGCTGTTCCGCCCTGCCAGACCGGCAACGACTTGCGCGCCGCCGGCGGCGCTGACCGATCCCTTGGCATAGCTCGAGGCGATGATCGAGCCGGCGCCGTAATTCTGCCCGACCAGCCCGCCGAAGGCGAAAGCGTGGCTGCCGGCACTGAGCGAACCGCTGGCGTAACTGGCCGAAATCATGCCGGCGTTCAGGCCCGCCAGGCCGCCGACGGTATTGGCATAGGCGCCGCCTGTCACCGAACCGCCGGCATGGCTGCCGGTGATGGTCCCCAGATTGGAGCCGATCAGGCCGCCGAGATTGGCCATCCAGGCGCCCGGCGCGCTGACCGCGACGGTGCTGGCGCTGTTGATGGTCGCCGCCGTGCTGCCGGTTCCTCCCAACAGGCCGCCGATATATTGCGACGCTGAGGCGTTGGTGCCGTTGCCGCTGATGGTGACGGTACCAGCCGCCGTGCTGTTGATGATGCTGCCGCTTTCCACCCAACCCGCCAGCGGGCCGACAAAACTATGGGCGGCGGTCACGGCGGCGTTGGTCAGGCCGAGATTTCTGATGCTGCCGCCACCGTCGACGCGGCTGAACAGGCCGATGCCGTTATTGGTGGTGTCATTGATGACGAGAGTATTGATGCTGTGGCCGAGGCCGTCGAAGACGCCGGTGAAATTATGCAGCGGCACCCCTCCGGCATTGGTGTCGGGGGTGCCGATGGGGACAAAATTGCCGAAGCCGGCCATCTCGATATCACCGGCCAGAGCGTAATAGCCGCTGAAGCCGAGAGCCTGCAGGGCCGCCGCGGTCCTGATCAGGGTGTAGGGCTGCGCGTTGACGGTCAGCGTCGGCGCGCTTCCCGACAGGGTTAGCCTGGCGCCCGGGCCGGTCAGCAGATTGCCGCCGCTGCCGCCGTCATTGGTGATGACCGCGATGCCGGCGCCGTTGCCGCCGGCGGTGATGTTGGCATTGACCTGCACCGACCGGTAAGCGTCCAGCGTCAGCGCCGTATCGGCGGACCAGCTGATCGGCGAAGCGACGATGATGTCGCCATTGCCGGCCCCGGCCGAAGTGCCGCCATAGGTGGTGGTGGCGCTGCCGGCGGCGGTCTGCAGGATCACCGGTCCGCTGCCCAGCGCATTGGAGATGGCGGCGGCGGCGCTGGAATCGACGGTCAGGTCATAGGGATCCAATAGCCAGCTGCCGGCTTTGCCATGGGCCGAGCCGGTATCGACCAGCGCGCGGCCCAGTGACAGCCGATGACCCGAGGTTTCGATGAAACCGCCGGCGATATCACCGGAAGCGGAGAGCCGGGTGCCGTCGAGAATCGTCGTATTGCCGCCGGTGGCGACGATGGACCCACCGCTTTCCCCGGCACTGCTGCCGGTGGCGCTGAGGTTGCCGCCGATGGTCAGTCCAGCCTCGCCGGCATCGAGAATCACCTTGCCGGCCTGGCGGGCGACGCTGTTGGCCTGGATGATGCCACTAGTGTTGATGACATTATCAATTACCGCGCCGGCGGTGCGCGCCGTCATCCGCACCAGTCCGCCATCGGCGGCGACGGTGCCGCTGTTGTCCACCAGCGGATGCGCCGCCGGGTCACCGATGGCAAAGGACAGCAACCGGTCGCCGAAGAAATCGATGGCGAAGGTCTTGCCGCCGCCGAGGACGACACTGCCGAGATTGGCGGTGATGGTGCCGGCGTTTTCAACCTTTTCCGCGGCCAGGACGGCATAGCCGTTGTCCAGGGCCTGGATAGTTCCGAGATTGGTAATGGCAGCGCCGGCATTGGGCGAGGGATGGCCGAAGCGGTAGTTTCCCGCCAGAAAATCCTGGTCGGCGACGTCGGCGGTGGTGGCCAGCAGGGCGGCGACATTGACCTGGGCGCCCGCGCCGAACAGCACGCCGTTGGGATTGATGATCCATATCTGGCCATTCGCCGACAGGCTTCCCAGGATGGCGGACGAAGCCGGACCGACCACCCGGTTCAGCGCGATGGCATTGGCGTCGGGCTGCTTGAAGTTGAGGGTCTCATTGCGCCCGAGCGAAAAGGACTGCCAGTTGATGATGGCCTTGGCGGAGGTCTGCTGGATGAGGGTGTTCAGCGCGGACCCGGAAATGTTCGCCTGGCCGGCCACCAGTTGACCGCCCGACGGCCCGGCCAGGACGGGATTTCCCGCGACCGACAGGCAGGTGGTCAACAGCAGGACTGAACGGAAGCAGGGGGCGCCGCGCAGCTGATCCGACGGCGGAAAAAATATGACCCCCTCCACGGCTGGCGCCCATTGACGCGACGCGCCTTGTTACCGGACGAAACATACCGCAACTCTCGGCCAATCAACAACAACCACTTGTTATTTGCGATATTGGTGACGGCTGGCGCTGGTTTATGGACGCTTTTTGTTGGAGGGCCTACTGGCCTGACGGTCTTCCTCCGCCGCTTTCAGCTCGGCCTCGAGGCCGGCCTCCCAGTCGCTCAGCTGGCCGACAGCCCTTGCCGACGGCAGCTCGAGGCGTTTTCGTTTCGGCGGATCAACCGCGGTTATGCCGGTGCCGTTGCACCGGTAACATTTGGGGTCCAAGCCGCCACATTCACAACGCATTGCACCCGACCCGTTCCACTTACCCGCTAGAGACCCCAGATTGTCAAAATCGGCCGGCTTTTGCACCTCCCCCGAATGGGGGGCGGCGATCACCCGGTGCGATACCGGCGGGGCTCTCCCGAGAGCCACCGCTTGTGACCTTCGATAATCTTGCCGCGCTGTTCGTTATTGAATTTGATCGGCAACCGGCAGCAAAGGCACAGCGGGTCTTTAACCCCGGCTTCGAACCGGCGTATGTTCTGCCTGACCTGATTGCCGCAATGCGGGCATTGGAATTCGATAACTTCGGCGCCAAGCCAATCACTGGTCATGGGTGTTGCTCTTTCTTTAAGCTAGTGTCCCGATTCCGAAGTTCGTAGCATTCGATCCAGGCCGCGATCGAACTTCGGAATCGATCAGGACACTAGCAACTATTTGAATCTAGTGTGGTTTATGATTTTTAAGTTCCTGATTTCGCATGTGGCGGAGATCGCAGGAACTTAAAAATCA
>DUZF01000110.1 GCA_013349665.1 Rhodospirillaceae bacterium
CACGGTTCAGTTGCCGGAGGGCACCGAGATGGTGATGCCGGGCGACAACGTGTCGATGCTGGTGGAGCTGATCTGCCCCATCGCCATGGACGAAGGCCTGCGATTTGCCATCCGCGAAGGCGGCCGTACCGTCGGCGCCGGCGTTGTGGCGTCGATCGTAGAGTAATTTTGACAAACCCCGGCGCCGCCTCATGGCGAGGCGGTGCCGGTGGAAAAACGGGACAAGACGATGCTAGGTCAAACTATCCGCATCCGCCTGAGAGGCTTCGACCACCGCGTGCTGGATCTTTCGGCGCGGGATATTGTCAACACGGCGAAGCGCACGGGTGCCCAGGTGTGTGGTCCGGTTCCGCTGCCGACGCGCATCGAGAAATTCACCGTCAACCGCTCGCCGCATATCGACAAGAAGTCGCGTGAGCAGTTCGAGATCCGCACCCATAAGCGGCTGCTGGATATCGTCGATCCGACCCCGCAGACCGTCGACGCGCTGATGAAGCTTGATCTGGCGGCCGGCGTCGACGTCGAAATCAAGTTGTAAGGATACCGAGAATGCGTTCCGGTCTCATCGCTCAGAAAGTCGGCATGACCCGACTATTCACGGACGACGGTACTCACGTGCCGGTCACCGTGCTGAAGGTCGACACCTGCAAGGTGGTCTCCACCCGCTCCCAGGAAAAGGACGGCTATTGCGCCGTGCAGTTGGGCGCCGGTCTGGCCAAGGTGAAGAACGTCAACAAGGCCCAGCGCGGCCATTTTGCCCAGGCCAAGGTCGAACCGACCAAGCGTCTGGTCGAGTTCCGCGTCACCCCCGACGCCATGCTGGAGGTCGGCACCGAATTGTCGGCCGAGCATTTTATCGCCGGGCAATGTGTCGACGTCACCGGCACCACCATCGGCAAGGGCTTCGCCGGCGTCATGAAGCGGCATAACTTCGCCGGCCTGGAAGCCTCCCACGGCGTTTCCGTGTCGCACCGTTCGCACGGCTCCACCGGCCAGCGCCAGGACCCCGGCAAGGTGTTCAAGGGCAAGAAGATGGCCGGCCATATGGGCGACGTGCAGGTCACCACGCAAAGCCTGACGGTGGTTTCCACCGACTCGGCGCGCGGCCTGATCATCGTCAAGGGCGCCATCCCCGGGGCCGAAGGCGGCTGGGTGCTGGTGCGCGACGCGGTGAAGAAAAAGCTTCCCGAGGGCGTGCCCTTCCCGGCCGGCATCAAGCTGGCCCAGGCCGCGGCTCCGGCTGCCGAAGAACAAAAGGATGAAGGGCAATGAAGATCGACATCGTCAATCTCGATGCCAAGACGGTCGGCTCGCTTGAGCTCGCCGACGAGGTTTTCGGCGTCGAGGTCCGCCGCGACATCCTGGCCCGCATGGTCAATTACCAGCTGGCCAAGCGCCGGACCGGCAATCACAAGACCAAGCAGATCTGGGAAGTCTCCGGCACCACCAAGAAGCCCTACAAGCAGAAGGGCACCGGTCGTGCCCGCCAGGGCTCCCTGCGCTCGGCGCAGTTCCGTGGCGGCGGGGTCATCTTCGGACCGGTGGTGCGCTCGCATGCCCATGACCTGACGAAGAAATTCCGCGCCCTGGGGCTCCGGGTGGCGTTGTCGGCCAAGGCCGCCGACGGCAAGCTGGTGGTTCTGGAACAGGCGGTGGCGGCGACGCCGAAGACCAAGGATCTGGTGGCCCGGCTGTCCAAGCTGAAGCTGGCCAATGCCCTGTTCATCGGCGGCAGCGAGCTGGACACCAATTTCGCGCTGGCGTCACGCAACATTCCCCATATCGACGTCCTGCCCAGCCAGGGTGCCAATGTCTATGACATCTTGCGCCGCGATACCCTGGTCCTGACCACGGATGCGGTGACGGCGCTGGAGGCCCGACTGAAATGAGCAAGGTCGAAATCAGCAAGCTGCGGGCCTACGATATCGTCCGCAGTCCGGTGATCACCGAAAAGGCGACCCTGGGCGGCGAGCACGGCCAGGTCACCTTCCGGGTGCCGCTGGACGCGTCGAAGGGCGAGATCAAGGCGGCGGTCGAGGCGGTTTTCAACGTCAAGGTGAAAGCCGTCAACACCCTGCGCCAGCAGGGCAAGACGAAGCGCTTCAAGGGCTTTATCGGCAAGCGCAGCGACTATAAGAAAGCCATCATATCGCTGGCCGAAGGCCATTCGATTGATGTGACGACGGGGGTCTGACGATGCCGCTCAAGAGTTATCGGCCGACGACGCCAAGCCAGCGCCAACTGGTGCTGGTGGACCGTTCGGAACTGTGGAAGGGCAAGCCTGAGAAGTCGCTGACCGAGGGTCTGCGCTCGCAGGGCGGCCGCAACAACACCGGCCGCACCACCGTTCGGTTCCGTGGCGGCGGGCACAAGCGCCGCTATCGCATCATCGACTTCAAGCGCGGCAAGTTCGATGTCGCCGCCACCGTCGAGCGCCTGGAATACGATCCCAACCGGTCGGCTTTCATCGCCCTGGTGCGCTATGCCGACGGCGAGCTGGCCTATATCCTGGCGCCGCAGCGCCTGGGGGTCGGCGATCAGGTGGTGTCCGGCCAGAAGGCCGACATCAAGCCGGGCAATGCCCTGCCGCTGAAGAACATTCCGGTCGGCACCATCGTCCATAACGTCGAGATGAAGCCCGGCAAGGGCGGTCAGATCGCCCGCTCGGCCGGCACCTATGTCCAACTGGTGGGCAAGGACCAGGGCTATGCGCAGCTGCGCCTGTCCTCGGGCGAACTGCGCATGGTCCGCGCCGAATGCCTGGCGACCATCGGCGCGGTGTCCAATCCCGACCAGCAGAACATCAATCTTGGCAAGGCCGGGCGCATGCGCTGGCTGGGCCGGCGGCCGCATAACCGCGGTGTCGCCATGAACCCGATCGACCATCCGCATGGCGGTGGCGAAGGGCGGACCTCGGGCGGCCGGCATCCGGTTACCCCCTGGGGCAAGCCGACCAAAGGCAAGAAGACCCGCAGCAACAAAAAGACGGACAGGCTGATTATGCGCCGCCGCCAGCAGACTAAGTAAAGGAGGGACGGGTGGCTCGTTCCGTTTGGAAAGGTCCTTTCATCGATGGCTTCCTGCTGAAGAAGGCAGAGAAGACGCGGTCGTCAGGACGCAACGAAGTGATCAAGATGTGGTCGCGTCGTTCGACAATTCTGCCTCTGTTCGTCGGTTTGACCTTTGGCGTCTATAACGGCCAGAAGTTTATTCCGGTGCTGGTGACGGAGAACATGGTTGGGCACAAGTTCGGCGAGTTCTCGCCGACCCGTACCTTCTATGGACATGCCGTCGACAAGAAGGCGAAGAGGAAATAGGGCGATGGGCAAGAAAACCGCTCCACGCGATCTCCCGGATACCGAGGCCAAGGCTTTTGCCGCCTCCATCCGCACCAGCCCGCGCAAACTCAACCTGGTGGCCCAGTCCATCCGCGGCCTCAAGGCCGAGGTGGCGCTGGCGCAGCTGACCTTCTCGCCGCGGCGCGTTGCCGAGGTGGTGAAGAAGGTGCTGCAGTCGGCCATCGCCAATGCCGAGAACAACCATCAGCTGGATGTCGACCGGCTGATCGTCGCCGAGGCCTATGTCGGCAAGGCGATGGTCATGAAGCGCTTCAGCCCCCGGGCCCGCGGCCGCGTCGGGCGCATCGTCAAACCGTTCAGCAATCTCACGGTGATCGTTCGCGAACACCAGGAACCGGCCGCGCAGGAGCAGGCGTAACATGGGTCAGAAAGTCAATCCGATCGGCCTACGGCTGGGCATCAACCGGACCTGGGATTCCCGCTGGTTCGCCGACGGCGACTACGCCAAGATGCTGCATGAGGACCTGAAGCTGCGCAATTTCCTGCGCACCAGGCTGATGCAGGCCGGGGTGTCGCGGGTGGTCATCGAGCGCCCGGCGAAAAAGGCCCGGGTGACCATCCACACCGCCCGTCCGGGCGTGGTGATCGGCAAGAAGGGCGCCGATATCGAGGTGTTGCGCAAGGCGTTGTCGAAGATGACCGGCAACGAGGTGCATCTCAACATCGTCGAAATCCGCAAGCCGGAACTCGACGCCCAGCTGGTGGCCGAGAACATCGCCCAGCAGCTGGAACGCCGGGTCGCCTTCCGCCGCGCCATGAAGCGCGCCGTGCAGTCGGCCATGCGTCTGGGCGCCCAGGGCATCCGCATCAATTGCTCGGGCCGCCTGGGCGGCGCCGAAATCGCCCGCATGGAATGGTATCGCGAAGGCCGGGTGCCGCTGCATACGCTGCGCGCCGATGTCGACTACGGCGTCGCCACCGCCAAGACCACCTATGGCACCTGCGGCGTCAAGGTCTGGGTGTTCAAGGGCGAAATCATGGCTCATGACCCGATGGCCCAGGACAAGCGGGCGATGGACAGCCAGCCGACCACCGGCCGCGAATCGGCCGGTCGCTAACCTTTTGACGGACGCGGAAAACCATGCTTAGTCCCAAAAGAACAAAATACCGCAAGGCGCATAAGGGCCGCATCCATGGCCTGGCGAAAGGCGGTTTCGAGCTTAACTTCGGCGCCTATGGCCTGAAGGCGCTGGAGCCCGAGCGGATCACCGCCCGGCAGCTGGAGGCGGCGCGGCGCGCGCTGACCCGTTGCATGAAGCGTCAGGGCCGGGTGTGGATCCGCATCTTCCCCGATCTGCCGATTTCCACCAAGCCGGCGGAAGTCCGCATGGGTTCGGGCAAGGGTGCGCCGGAATACTGGACCGCGCGCGTGGCGCCGGGCCGCATCATTTTCGAGGTCGACGGCGTGGCCGAGGACGTGGCGCGGGAAGGCTTCGCGCTGGCCGCCGCCAAGCTGCCGATCAAGACCAAGTTCATTCAGCGTCTGGGTGGGGAGGCTTGATCATGGCCGTCAAAGCCGAACTGAAGAACAAGACCGAGGATCAGCTGGCCGATCGGCTGCTCGAACTCAAGAAAGAGCAGTTCAATCTGCGTTTCCAGAGGGCTTCCGGCCAGTTGGAGAATACCGCCCGCGTTCGCCAGGTGCGCCGCGAGATCGCGACGATCAAGACGATGCTCGGGGCGCGCAAGCGCACCGCGGCAGCGGCTTAAGAGGAAGAGGGTTCCGGCGATGCCAAAACGTATTCTGCAGGGTGTAGTGGTCTCCGACGCCATGGAAAAGACCGTGGTCGTAAGGGTCGAGCGCCGCGTCATGCACCCGGTCTACAAGAAGTTCATCCGGCGCTCGAAGAAGTACAGCGCCCATGACGAGACCAACAGCTGCAAGGTCGGCGATCTGGTGCGCATTCAGGAGTGCCGTCCGCTGTCGAAGACCAAATGCTGGACCATTGTCGCCGATGATGCTTTGGCATCGTAAAGCGTTGATGGCCGGACAAGGAAAAGGAAGCAACCCATGATCCAGATGCAAACCAACCTGGACGTCGCCGATAATTCCGGTGCCCGACGGGTGCAGTGCATCAAGGTGCTGGGCGGGTCGCACCGCACCATCGCCCATGTCGGCGACGTTATCGTCGTCTCCATCAAAGAGGCGATCCCCCGCGGTCGCGTCAAGAAGGGCGACGTGCATCGGGCCGTTATCGTTCGCACCGCGACGGCGATCCGCCGCACCGACGGTTCGGCGATCCGCTTCGACCGCAACGCCGCCGTGCTCATCAACAAGCAGGGCGAGCCGATCGGCACCCGCATTTTTGGGCCGGTGACGCGCGAATTGCGGGCCAAGAAATATATGAAGATCATTTCTCTGGCGCCCGAGGTGTTGTGATGGCCGCGAAAGTAAAAAAGGGCGATCAGGTGATGGTGATCGCCGGCAAGGATAAAGGCAAGAAGGGCCAGGTTAAGCTGGTGATGCCGACCGAAAAGCGGGTCGTCGTCGAAGGTGTCGGCATGGTCACCAAACACACCCGGCCCAGCATGTCCAGCCAGGGTGGCCTGGAGAAGCGCGAGGCGCCGATTCATCTGTCCAATGTCGCGTTGCTCGATCCGAAGAGCGGCAAGCCGACCCGTGTCGGCTTCAAGACGCTCGACGACGGTCGCAAAGTCCGCATCGCTCGCCCGTCGGGCGAGCAGATCGATAGTTAAGGGGGGCAGGGAGCATGGCCGCTCGTTTGCGTCAGTTCTATGAAGACAAGGTCCGTCCGACCTTGCAGGAACAGTTCAACTACACCAACCCTCTGCAGGTTCCCCGTCTGGAAAAGATCGTCATCAACATGGGGGTCGGCGAGGCCGCCCAGGATGCCAAGAAGATCGAGGGCGCCGTCGCCGACCTGACGGCGATCTCCGGCCAGAAGCCGGTGGTGACCCGCGCCAAGCAATCCATCGCCGCCTTCAAGCTGCGCGAGAACCAGGTGGTGGGATGCAAGGTGACGCTGCGCAAGGATCGTATGTACGAATTCCTTGATCGGCTGATCACCATCGCCTTGCCGCGCGTCCGCGATTTCCGCGGTCTCAACGGCAAGAGCTTCGACGGCCGCGGCAATTACGCGCTGGGCCTGAAAGAGCAGATCGTGTTCCCGGAAATCAATTACGACCGCGTCGACCGGGTGCGCGGCATGGACATCGTATTTGTGACCACGGCCGAGTCGGACGAGGAGTGCAAGGCACTTCTCAAGGCGTTCGACATGCCGTTTGTCGCTTAAGCCGGTTGGAGAGAATAGAGTCAATGGCAAAGACGAGCTCCGTCGAGCGCAACAAGAAGCGCGAGAGACTGGCCAAGCAGTATGCGAACCGCCGCGCGAAGCTGAAGGCCGTCGTGAAAGACCATAACGCTACCGATGAGGAGCGTTTCGCCGCCGTGTTGAAACTGGCCGAATTGCCACGCAATTCATCGGCCACCCGGGTACGCCTGCGTTGCGAGGTGACCGGGCGTTCACGCGGCAACTACCGCAAATTCAAACTGTGCCGCATCCAGTTGCGGGAGCTCGGCTCCCGTGGACAGATCCCCGGCATGGTCAAGTCAAGCTGGTAAGGAGATCCGACGATGATGACCGATCCCCTTGGGGATATGCTGACCCGGATCCGCAACGGCCAGATGGCGAAGAAGTCGTCGGTGGTCGCACCGGCTTCGCGTCTGCGTGCCAATGTCCTGGAAGTGCTGAAGCGAGAGGGCTATATCCGCGGTTATTCCGAGGCTGAGGCCCGGGCCGGGATCCATGAGCTGACCATCGAGCTGAAATACCATGAAGGTCAGCCGGTGATCCGGCGGATCTCGCGGGTGTCGAAGCCGGGCCGGCGCGTTTATTCACGCATCAAGGACCTGGCCAAGGTATCCAACGGCCTGGGCATTTCCATCCTGTCGACCCCGCGCGGCGTAATGTCCGATGCCGAGGCCCGCGCTGCCAATGTCGGCGGCGAGGTTCTCTGCGAAGTGTTCTGAGGAGCCGCAAGCCATGTCACGAGTTGGAAAATATCCGGTGACTGTGCCCAGCGGCGTCACCGTCAGCATCGTCGATGGCGAGTTTTCCGCCAAAGGCAAGCTGGGCGTCTCTTCGCTTCGCCTGGTCGACGACGTCGAAACCAGTATCGACGGCAACCAGGTGTGGGTGAAGCCGCGCACGGAAACCAAGAAGGCGCGTATGATGTGGGGCACCACCCGGGCCTTGATCAACAACATGGTCAAGGGCGTCTCGGATGGCTTCACCGTCAATCTGGAGATCAACGGCGTCGGCTACCGCGCCGCGGTGGTGGGCAAGGCCCTGCAACTGCAGCTCGGCTATTCCCACGACGTTGCCTATCCGATCCCCGACGATATCGCCATCAAATGCGAGAAGCCGACCAGCATCTCCATTTCCGGCAAGGATCGCCAGCGGGTCGGGCAGGTTGCCGCCGAGATCCGTGCCTTCCGCGGCCCCGAACCCTACAAGGGCAAGGGCGTCAAGTACGACACAGAAACTATCCTCCGCAAGGAAGGTAAGAAGAAATAGGGTATGGCCATGACATCGCCGACCAGTCTTTTTCAGCGCCGCCTCAAGCGCAACCGTTTCACCCTTCGCCGCAAAAGCGCGCGTCTGCGTCTTTCGGTGTTCCGTTCGTCGAAGCATATCTATGCGCAGATCATCGACGACGCCCGGGGAACCACTTTGGCCGCCGCCTCGTCTCTGGACAAGGATCTCAAAGGCGACCTGAAGACCGGAGCCGACACGTCGGCGGCCGCCCGGGTGGGTAAGTTGATCGCGGAACGGGCCGTCAAGGCCGGCATCACCGAGGTGGTGTTCGACCGCGGCGCCTATATTTATCATGGCCGGGTCAAGGCCCTGGCCGACGCCGCCCGCGAGGGCGGGCTGTCTTTCTAAAGGGACCCTGTATATGGCACGGACACCGAACCCTGAGCGTAGCGACCGCCCGGCCCGCGGCGAACGAGGCGAGCGTGGCGATCGGGCGCCCCGCGGGCAGCGGTCGGACAACCAGAACCCGCGGGATCGTGAAGAAAGCGATCTCGTCGACAAGCTGGTGCATATCAACCGCGTCGCCAAGGTGGTCAAGGGCGGCCGGCGCTTCGCCTTCGCCGCCCTGGTGGTGGTGGGTGACGCCAAGGGCCGCGTCGGCTACGGTTCGGGCAAGGCCCGGGAAGTGCCGGAAGCGATCCGCAAGGCCACCGACCAGGCAAAGCGCAACATGATCCGCGTGGCGCTGCGCGAGGGACGCACCCTGCACCATGATTCCCGCGGCCATTACGGCGCCGGCAGGGTGGTGCTGCGCGCCGCCCCCTCGGGGACCGGCATCATCGCCGGCGGCCCGATGCGCGCCGTGTTCGAGACCATGGGTGTGCAGGACGTGGTGGCCAAATGTATCGGCACCTCCAATCCGCACAACATGATCAAGGCCACCTTCGACGCCCTGGTCAATGTCGCCAGCCCGCGTTCGGTGGCCGCCAAGCGCGGCAAGAAAGTCGGCGAAATCGTTGGCCGGCGCGATGGCGCCGCCGCCGCTGCCAAGGAGTAAGGACGATGGCGACCAAGAAGACGGCCGCGGCCGCTAAGCCCAAGATCCGGGTCACCCAGGTGGGCAGCCCGATCGGTCGTCCGGAGGACCAGCGGGCAACGCTGATCGGCCTCGGACTCAACAAGCTTCATCGCTCTCGCGAGCTGGAAGACACTCCGTCGGTGCGCGGCATGATCGATAAGGTCCGCCATCTGGTGGATGTCGGCTGACGCAGGCAATAGGAAAACAGGTCATGAAACTGAACGATCTTCGCGATAACGCCGGCGCCCGCAAGATGCGCCTGCGGGTGGGCCGCGGCATCGGATCCGGCAAGGGCAAGACCGGCGGGCGCGGCGTCAAGGGTCAGACCTCCCGCACCGGCGTCGCCATCAACGGCTTCGAAGGCGGCCAGATGCCGATCTATCGCCGCCTGCCCAAGCGCGGCTTCACGCAGATTTTCCGCAAGGACTTTGCCGAGGTCAATCTCGACCGTCTGCAGAAGGCCATCGACGCCGGCAAGCTGAATGCCGCCGAGACCGTCACCGCCGAGAGGCTGGTGGCGTCGGGCATCCTGTCGACGGCTCTCGACGGGGTGCGTCTGCTCGGTCGCGGCGTGCTGACGGCGAAAATCACCATCGAGGTGGTCGGCGCCACGGCAGCGGCCATCGCCGCCGTCGAAAAGGCCGGCGGTACGGTGGTGTTGCCGGCTGCCAAGCCGACGGCGGAAGGCACTGCCTAAAGTCAGAAACAGTTTTAAGGTTCGGAGATCGGAATGGCATCGGCCGCCGAGCAGCTTGCAGCAAATCTGAACCTCGGCGTGTTCGCCAAGGCTACAGAGCTTAAGAAGCGTATCTGGTTCACCCTTCTGGCCCTGATCGTTTACCGCCTGGGCACCTGGATTCCGGTGCCCGGGGTGGATCCGCATGTTCTGGCCGATGTGTTCAAGCGGTCGGGCGGCGGCATCCTCGGGATGTTCGACATGTTCGCCGGCGGCGCCTTGTCGCGCATGACCATCTTCGCCCTGAACATCATGCCCTATATCTCGGCGTCGATCATCCTGCAGTTGATGACGACGGTGATTCCCAGCCTGGAATCGCTGAAGAAAGAGGGCGAGCAGGGCCGCAAGAAGATCAATCAGTACACCCGTTATACGACGGTGGTGATCGCCGCCGTTCAGGCCTACGGCATCGCCATCGGCCTCGAGGGGATGAGCGGGCATTCCGGCGGCGCGGTATTCGAGCCGGGGCTGTTCTTCCGCTTCACCACGGTGGTGACCCTGGTCGGCGGCACCATGTTCCT
>DUZF01000232.1 GCA_013349665.1 Rhodospirillaceae bacterium
CCCCAATGGTCGTTGCGGGCCTGGCTGGCTTTCATGGCGGCGTTCATGGGGTCTCCAGCCATTGTTGCACCAGCGGCATGATCCCGCGGACAATCGCCGCCACGCCCTGGGCATTGGGATGCAGCCCGTCCTCCAGGGTCAGGTCGCGATGCATCGCCACGCCGTCCAGGAAGAAGGGATAGAGGGGCACCTTATGGGCCGTCCGCAGCCTCGGGTAAATGCCGTCGAAGGCGGCAACATAGTCGGCGCCGAGATTGCGCGGCGCCAACATGCCGGCCAGCAGCACCTTGACGCCCCGGTCCCGCAGGCTGGTGAGAATGGAGTCGAGATTGGCGTAGGTGATCTTCGGATCGATGCCGCGCAGCGCGTCGTTGATTCCCAACTCGACGATGGCGCGCTCCGGCTTGTCGGCCAGTGCCCAGTCGAGACGGGCCCGCCCGCCCGCCGAGGTGTCGCCGGAGACCCCGGCATTGACCACCTGCACGGCAAATCCTTTGGCCGTCAGCGCCCGTTCAAGTTGGGCCGGAAAGGCGTCGGCGGCCGGCAGGCCGTAGCCGGCGGTCAGGCTGTCGCCTAAGGCGAGGATGCGGATCGGCGGGGCGGCCATGGCACTTTCGTTGACAAACAGGGCGAGAAGACCATATGCCGTCAGTCGCAACACCAGGGAGCGCATGCGCGATACATCCTCCGAACGCCAACCGATGGTTAAACTGCGGGATCTCCGCCTTAAGCTGGCAAGTCCGGCGGGTGAGGTCAATATATTGCAGGGCATCGACCTCACCGTCGAGGCCGGCGAGACGGTCGCCGTGGTCGGTCCCTCGGGATCCGGCAAATCCACCATGATGATGGTGGTGGCCGGTCTCGAGCGCCCCACCGGCGGCAGCGTGACGGTGGCCGGCCTCGATCTCGGCACCGTCGACGAGGACGGGCTGGCGAAGTTTCGCCGCCGAAACGTCGGCATCGTCTTCCAATCCTTCCATCTCATTCCCACCATGACGGCCCTGGAGAATGTCGCCGTACCGCTGGAACTGGCCCGCCAGGCCGGCGCCCGGGCGGCCGCGGCCGAAATGCTGGAGCGGGTCGGCCTGTCCCACCGCCTGACCCATTATCCCGGCCAGCTGTCGGGCGGCGAACAGCAGCGGGTGGCGCTGGCCCGGGCCTTCGTCGCCCGGCCGCGGCTGCTGCTGGCCGACGAGCCAACCGGCAATCTCGACCATGCCACCGGACAGGCGGTGATCGACCTGCTGTTCTCCCTGCATGGCGAATCCGCCGCCACCCTGCTGCTGATCACCCATGACCCCATGCTGGCCGCGCGCTGCGCCCGCACCGTCCGTCTGGCCGACGGCCGCATCGCCGCCGCCGCCGAGGCGGTGCCTTGATCCGTCTCGCGCTTCGCCTGGCGTTCCGTGATCTGCGTGGGGCGCTGAACGGGCTCGGTTGGGTGGTGGCCTGCCTGGCCCTGGGCGTCGCCGCCATCGCCGCCGCCGGGTCCCTGGATGCCGGACTGCGACGGACTCTGGCCGAGGACGGACGCTCCCTGCTGGGCGGCGACATGGTGTTCCGCCTCGCCCAGCGGCCGGCCAGCACCGCCGAGACCGCCTTTCTGCGGGAGTTTGGCACCCTGTCCGAGGCCACCGAGATGCGGGCCATGGCCCGACGCCCGGACGCCGGTACCCAAACCCTGGTGGAGATCAAGGCGGTGGACGGGCGTTATCCCCTCTACGGGCAATTGCGCCTGGATCCCGCCGTCGAACTGGGCCGGGGCGTCGCCTGCGATCCCAATCTCCTCGACCGCCTGGGGGTGGCGGTGGGGGAACCGATCGTCATCGGCGCCGCCACCTTCACGGTCCGCGCCGTCATCACCGGCGAACCGGACCGCATCGCCTCGCCGGTGACCTTCGGCCCGCGGCTGCTGATGGACGGCGCCGGCCTGGCTGCCACCGGCCTGGTTCAGGAGGGCAGCATGATCCGCCACCTGCTGATGCTGCGCCTGGCCGCCGGGGTGAGTGCCGACGAGGTGCGGACGGCGGCCGGGGAACGCTTTCCCAGCGCCGGCTGGCAGATCCAGGACAGCCGTCAGGCGGCGCCCGGACTGGTGCGGTTTCTCGACAACATGGCGCTGTTTCTGACCCTGGTCGGTCTCACCGCCCTGCTGGTCGGCGGCATCGGCGTCGCCACCGGGGCGCGGGCCTTTCTCGACAGCCGCCGCGCCACCGTCGCCATTCTCAAATGCCTGGGCGCCTCGCAGCGGCTGATCGTCGCCGCCCTGGGGCTGGAAGTGGCCGCCCTGAGCGGGCTGGGCATTGTCCTCGGGCTGGCGGCCGGCGCCGCCTTGCCGGCCCTCCTGGTGGCGCTGGCCGGCGACAGCCTGCCGATCGCCGCTCGCCTCGGCCTGTTCTGGCGGCCGCTGGTCCTGGCCGCTCTGTTCGGCGGCCTGACCGGACTGGCCTTCACCGCCTGGCCGCTTGGCCGCGCCGGCCGGGTCCCGGCGGCCGCCCTGTTGCGCGACATCGTCGCCGCCGACCGGCGCCGTCCGTCCCTGGCGGCGATTTCGGTCAGCGCCGCCGCCGTCACCGGTCTGGCCGCCCTGGCGGTGGTCAGCGCCGCCGACCGTCCCTTGGCGGCGTGGTTTGTCGCCGGAACTGCGGTCTGCCTGGGGCTGTTCGCCCTGGCCGGGGTCGCCCTGGCGCGCCTGGCCCGCCGGGCCGCCGGCCGGGCCCTTGCCCTGCCGCTGCGCCTCGCCGCGTCGTCGCTGAGCCGGCCGGGGGCGGCGACCCAGGGGGTGGTGCTGTCCCTCGGCCTGGGGCTGACGGTGCTGGCGGCGGTGGGACTGGTCGAGGCCAATCTCGCCGACGAGATCGACCGGCGGCTGCCGGCCGAGGCGCCCAGTTTCTTCTTCATCGACATTCAGGACGATCAGGTGGCGGCCTTCGATGCGGCGGTGGCGGCGGCCGGCGGCAGTGCCGTCAAACGGGCGCCGATGGTGCGCGGCCGCGTCACCGCCATTGACGGCCAGGCGGTGGAGCGCCGTGACATCGCTCCGGGAGCGCGCTGGGCGGTGCAGGGCGACCGCGGGCTGAGCGTCGCCGCCCGGCCGCCGGATGACGCCAAGGTGGTGGCCGGAGGCTGGTGGCCGCCCGATTATGCCGGCCCGCCGCTGGTGTCGCTGGATGCCGGTATCGCCCGCGGATTCGGTCTTGGCGTCGGTCAGTCGATCACCGTCAATGTGCTGGGCCGCGAGGTCACCGCCAAAATCGCCAATTTGCGCGAAATCGACTGGTCGAGCCTGGCGATGAATTTCACCTTCATTCTCTCGCCCGACGCGCTGGCCGGGGCGCCGCGCAGCTGGATCGCCACGGTCCACGCGCCGCCCGGCGGCGAGGCGGCGGTGGAACGGGCGGTCACCCGCAGGCTGCCCTCGGTGTCGGCCATCCGCGTCAAGGAAGCCCTGGTCCAGGCGCGTCATCTGGTCGAGGGGGTGGCGACGGCGATGAAGGCGGCGGCGGCGGTGACCCTGGCCGCCGGGGCCCTGGTGCTGGCCGGAGCGATCGCCGCCGGCCAGCGGCGCCGGGTCCATGAAGCGGTATTGCTGAAGGTGCTGGGGGCGGCCCGGCGTGATCTGGTGCGGGCCGTCGGGCTGGAATATGCCCTGCTGGGCGGCGCCACCGGCCTGCTGGCGGCCCTGCTCGGCAGCGCCGCCGCCTGGGCGCTGCTGACCTTTGTGCTGAAGGCGGATTGGCGGTTTCTGCCGGGGCCGCTGGCGGCGACGGTGGCCGCCGGGCTGTCGGCGGTGGCGGTGACCGGCGTGGTCGGAACCTGGCGCGCATTGCGCACTTCAGTTGCTGATCATTTACGCCATGATTGAGGCGTTCCGCCGCCCGACTTGATTTTCCATGCGTTTGTGCCATATCTTTCCACGGGTTTTTTTCCTTTGAGAATGAGGACCATATGGCCTTCGAAACCGAACGCAGTACCTGGGTCCAGGGACGGGCAAGCGCCGCTGAAATCGATGTCGGCCTTCGCCAATACATGCTGCGGGTCTACAATTACATGGCCTCCGGTCTGGCGCTGACCGGCATTTTCGCCGCCCTGGTCGCCAATACACCGGCGCTGTGGCAGCTGTTCTTCTATGCCGGAGCCAACGGTGGGGCGTCGCCGACGGCGCTCGGCTGGGTGGCGATCATCGCCCCGCTCGGGCTGGTGATGGCCTTTTCCTTCGGTCTGGCGCGCATGCAGGCCAGTACGGCGCAGGCCCTGTTCTGGCTTTATGCCGGGTTGATGGGGATTTCCATGTCCTCGATCTTCATGGTCTACACCGCCACCAGCATCACCCGCGTGTTTTTCATTACGGCGGCGTCCTTCGCCGGCCTCAGCCTTTACGGCTACACCACCCAGCGCAGCCTGTCGGCTTTCGGCAGCTTCCTGGTGATGGGCCTGTGGGGGTTGGTGATCGCCTCGCTGGTCAATATTTTCCTCGCCAGCTCGATGCTGAACTTCATCATGTCGGTGGCCGGGGTGCTGATCTTCGCCGGCCTGACCGCCTATGACACCCAGAAAATCAAGGAAATGTACTGGGTCGGCGACGGCGGCGAGGTGGCGGCCAAGAAGGCGGTGATGGGGGCGCTGACCCTCTATCTCGACTTCATCAACCTGTTCGTCATGTTGCTGCGCTTCTTCGGCGACCGCCGCGACTGACACCGCGGCTGATCGTCAAAATCAAGGCCGGGCTTTGTCCCGGCCTTTTTTATTCTCCGCGCAGCAGATCCATGGCCTGGTTGAGCTGGCTCATGCGGAGATGGCTGCCGTAGAGGCTGTCGGGGTGATGGATGGTCGCCAGCATGCGGAACTTGGCCCTCAGCTTGCGCAAATCCGGCTCGGCACCGGGTGGGAAGCCCAGCACATGCAGCGCCTCGCCGCGGGTTTTCACGCCTTGCGGCAGGGGTTCGAAGGCCAGGACCGAAATGATCGTCTGCAGGCGTTCCATTTCGTCCGCCACCTCCTGCGTCGGCAGCGGCTCGTGGACCGGTTTTTCAACCGGTGCCGGCCGCGCATCGCCGATCCGCACCAGCTGCTCGCCGCCATCCATCGCCAGAGCCAAAGCCAGGGCCTGGCGGATCAGCGGCACCTCGTGACCGGGGGGCAGACGCACCTGCAGCCGCGGTTTGCGCCGCCATGGCCGGCCTTGCGCCGGGCCGGATTTCAGCACGATGGTCTCGCGGTCCTCCATCCCCGGCTCGCCGGGATCGGGATAGGCGGCGATGACATCGGCGGGGACCACCAGCAGGATCGAGCGGGCGAGATCACCGACATTGACGTTGCGCCGGGCCGCCAGCTGCTCCACCCGGATGCGGAACGCCGAGGCGCAGGGGACGGTGTAGGAATGCTTGAGAACCGTGGAGGTCATGGTTGGAAAATCGCCTGCCCGTGTCTTTTTCGTAACGAATAAAGACGCTCGACGAGGTCGTCAACTACAAAAGATGTTTTTATTGTCCGACCTCAACGTCACCCTGCAATGCATTGTCATAAAAAACAATTAAGCCAAGGGGAAAAATCCCCGGAGAGAGGCCATGGGCGGGCTTCGGCGACGGGCGCCGCCACCATGGCGGTTGCGGCAGGGGATACAACTACGCATGAATCACACAGCCGAAGGTCAGCACTTCATTGGTTTGAACTGTCATTGCGAAACGCCGCGAGCTGGCGTATAAATGTAAATGATATGTTGTGCAAAATATAAAAAATTCACAACTTTTCAGTGACTTGTTAAATCAGACGCCTGTTTGTCGCCGAAGCTGGGAGGATTCGGCGGGAGTTACGCTTGGGGGAATGTCATGTGGTTTTCGAATCTCAAGATTCGTACAAAAGTCTCGCTCATCGTTGCACTTTCTTTCATCGGGATGATCCTTATCTTTGGCGTCTCCCTACATTGGCTTGACCAGGATCTGCTGGAGGGCCGCAAACTCAAGGTGCAGCACCTCACCGAATCGGCGGTTTCCCTGTTGTCCCGCTATGACGGCGAGGTCAAGGCCGGACGCCTCAGCGAAGCCGATGCCAAGCAGTCCGCCCTCGCCGACCTCAAGGTCATGCGCTACGGCGACAATGATTATTTCTGGGTCAACGACATGGCCGCGGTGATGATCATGCACCCGGTGAAACCGGACTTGGACGGCAAGGCCCTGGGCGACATGAAAACCCCCGACGGCGCCCATCTGTTTACCGACATGATTGCCATCGTCCGCCAGGCCGGCGGCGGCTTCTACGGCTATCTGTGGCCGAAACCGGGCTTTCAGGAGCCGGTTCGCAAGATCTCCTACATCAAGGGGTTTACGCCCTGGGGCTGGGTGGTCGGCACCGGCATCTATCTCGACGACGTCGATGCCGCTTTCCGGCATATGGCCTTGGTTCTCGCCGGGCTGATGGCGATCATCATCCTGGCGATCGGCGGCATCAGCCTGCTGATCGGCAATCTGATGGCGATGTCGCTGGTCCGCGTCACTGGCCAGATGGACCGACTGGCCCAAGGCGATCTCGATTTCGACCTGAAAGGCAATGAACGGCGGGATGAAATCGGCACGCTGGTTCGCTCGCTGGCGATTTTCCGCGAGATGGAGGAAAAACGCCGGGCCATCGAGGCCGAACAGTGCCGGGAGCGCGAAATCAAGGACCGTCGGCAGACCGCGATGGAGCAGGTGACGCGCGAGTTCAACGAGAGCGTCCGCGACGTCGTCTCCCTGGTCAACACCTCGGCCCACGAGCTGCGCCAGGCGGCGGAGGCGCTGACCGGCGTCGCCGCTGAAACCACCGACGAGTCGCGGACGGTAACGTCGTCGGCGGACCAGGTGTCGTCCAACACCCAGATGGTGGCCGCCGCCGCTGAAGAGCTGTCGGCGGCGGAGGCGGAAATCGCCCGCCAGGTCACCCGGGCCTCCGAGGTGGCGCGGCGCGCCGTCGCCGATACCGGACGGATCGGCGCCATCGTCGCCGAATTGTCGGCCGCCACCGGCCAGATCGGCGATGTCATCGGCCTGATCCAGGACATCGCCGGCCAGACCAATCTGCTGGCGCTGAACGCCACCATCGAGGCGGCGCGGGCCGGCGAGGCCGGCAAGGGCTTCGCGGTGGTCGCCACCGAAGTGAAGAACCTGGCCAGCCAGACCGCCAAGGCCACCGAGGGAATCACCCGCCAGATCACCGCCGTGCAGGCCGCCACCCGCGAGGCGGTGGCGGCCATCACCGGCATCGGCACCACCATTCTGGAAGTCAGCGAAACCGCCACCGCCATCGCCTCGGCGGTGGAGGAACAGCACGCCGCCACCCAGGACATCGCCAGCAATGTCCATCGCACCGCCGCCGGCACCAATGACGTCAAAATGGGCATGCTGAAGGTCAGTTCCAATGCCGAACGAACCGGCGCCACGGCGGCCCAGGTGCTGTCCACCGCCGACGGCCTGATCCATCAATCGGGAGAACTGGCGGGCGAGGTGGCGGATTTCCTCAAGGCGGTGAAAAACTCCGTCGACCGCCGGCATTACGAGCGGTTGCACGTCCACCTTGCGGCGGAGGTCACCGTCAGCGGCCAGCGCCATGCGGTGACGGTTGTCGACGTGTCCCTGGGCGGCGCCCGCCTGGACCGGGACGTCGGCGCCACTCCGGGAAGTTCCATTCAATTGTCGGTGACCGGCTGGCCGCCGGTGAGCGGACGGGTGCTGGAGGCCCTCAACGACCGCAGCCGGATTCAGTTCGCTCTCGACCCGACCACCCAGCACCGGCTGTCCCAGGCGCTGGCTGGACTGACCCCGGCGCAGGCGGCCTGACCCTCAGGCTAGAGCGGCGTGCGATCCCACGGGATCGCAGCCCGCTCATAACACATTGATCATAGAGCAGATTCACGCGATCAGCCGTTTCCGTCTGATCGCGATCTGCTCTAGGGCCGGCCTCAGGGCCGGCCCGGCGGGGCCTATAGTTCGTTCTCGATGTCTTCGTCGAGATGTTCCATGACCTCGGCCATGTCGTCATCATCCTCGCCGAGATCCGAGGCGTCCTCGATCAGGCCGCTTTCGTCGTCGTCGCCGCCGTCGATGGCGGCGATGGCGCCGTCCTCGTCCTCGACGATTTCAAGGTCATCGGCCTCCAGCTCGGCGTCCAGCGGACCGCTGTCGACCACCACCGGCACCGCCTTGATCGCCGCCGCCTTGGTTTCGGCCGGCGGCTGGCGCCGCGGCTTGTAGGTCACTTCCGGTTCAACCACCGAATTGCACTTCGGACAGATGATCGGTTGATGCTGCAGATCGTAAAAGCGCGCGCCACAACTGTGACAGGCCCGTTTGACACCCCATTCCGGCTTCGCCACCCCGGTCCTCCTCACACTCGTCATGCCACTGCCCTTGCGGCCATTTGCCATGTTACCCCGGCCAAGTCAAAACGAAAAATCGCCATCAAAGCTACCTTGCGGTCCCCGGCTGTGGTAGGAAGCCGCCTTGCGTTGAGTGCCAAGGCGAGAGTTTGATGCCGCCCAAGCCCCTGTCGTCCTCCTTAGCCGCCGCTTTATCCGGTCGTATCCGGGTCCCCGGCGACAAGTCGATTTCCCACCGCTCGCTGATGCTGGGCGCGCTTAGCGTCGGCGTCAGCACCATCGAAGGCCTGCTGGAAGGCGAGGATGTTCTCGCCACGGCGGCGGCCATGCGCAGTCTCGGCGCCCATGTCGAGCGCCGCCCGGATGGCGTCTGGGAGGTTGCCGGCCGCGGCGTCGGCGGCCTCGCCGAGGCCGATGACGTGCTCGACATGGGCAATGCCGGCACCGGCGCCCGCCTGCTGATGGGAATGTTGGCCAGCCATCCCTTCACCAGTTTCTTCACCGGCGACGCCAGTCTGCGGTCGCGCCCGATGCGCCGGGTGATCGAGCCGCTGGCGCGGATGGGCGCGGGATTCGTCGGCCGCTCCGGCGGCCGCCTGCCGCTGGCGGTGATCGGCGCCCAATCTCCCATACCCATCTCCTATGAACTGCCGGTGCCGTCCGCCCAGGTGAAGTCGGCCATCCTGCTGGCCGGACTGAATACCCCCGGGCGCACCACCGTGGTGGAAAAAGAGGCCACCCGCGACCATACCGAACTGATGCTGCGGCATTTCGGAGCCGAAATCGTTGTCGACCTGCTGCCGGGCGGCGGCCGCGCCGTCAGTCTGACCGGTCACCCCGAACTGACCGGCCGCGCCGTCGTCGTTCCCGCCGATCCGTCCTCGGCCGCCTTTCCGGTGGTGGCGGCGCTGCTGGTACCGGGTTCCGAGGTGGTCCTGACCGGTGTCGGCGTCAACCCCCTGCGCAGCGGACTGTTCCAGACCCTGGCGGAGATGGGAGCGGATATTCAGTTTACCGACCGTCGCGACCAGGCCGGTGAACCGGTCGCCGACCTGCTGGTCCGCCATTCGGCCCTGCGCGGCGTCGATGTGCCGCCGTCGCGGGCGCCGTCGATGATCGACGAATACCCCATCCTCGCCGTGGCGGCCTCCTTTGCCCGCGGCCAGACCCGCATGCGCGGTCTGTCCGAGCTCAGGGTCAAGGAGAGCGACCGCCTGGCGGCTATTGCCGGCGGTCTGGCCGCCGCCGGGGTCAAGGTGACGGTGTCCGGCGATGATCTGATCGTCGATGGCGACGGCGGCCCGCCGGCCGGCGGCGCCGCCGTCGCCGTGCGTCTCGACCACCGCATCGCCATGGCCTTCCTGGTCATGGGCATGGCGGCCCGCCGGCCGCTGTCCATCGACGACGCCGCCGCCATCGACACCAGCTTTCCGGACTTCGTCACCCTGATGAACGGCCTCGGCGCGCGTCTCGTCGTACCTGGAGGCGAGGGGTGATCATCGCCATCGACGGACCGGCGGCGGCCGGCAAGGGTACGCTGGCCCGCCGTCTGGCCGGGCATTTCGGCCTGCCCTATCTCGACACCGGGCTGCTCTACCGGGCGGTCGGCCTGGCGGTGATCGAGGCCGGAGGTGTTCCGGAGGACCCCGCCGCCGCCACTGCCGCCGCCCGCGGCCTTGATCCGGCCCGCCTGGCCGACCCCCGTCTGCGCAGTGAAACCGCCGGCGACGCCGCCTCCAAAGTGGCCGCCATC
>DUZF01000131.1 GCA_013349665.1 Rhodospirillaceae bacterium
ACCGCCCGACCATCCATCCGGGTATCGACCTGGCGGCGCCGTTGGGCACCACGGTGCGCGCCACCGCCGCCGGGCGGGTGGTTTTCGTCGGCCGGCGGGGCGGCTATGGGCGGGTGGTGGAGGTCTTCCATGGGCAGCGGGTGACCACCCTTTATGCGCATCTGCTGCGGTTGTCGGTGCATCGCGGCCAATGGGTGGCGGCCGGCGCGCCGCTCGGCCGGGTCGGCCGCAGCGGCCGCGCCACCGGCCCGCATCTGCATTACGAGGTGCGGATCGCCGACATCCCCACCGATCCCTGGCCGTTCCTTACCCGGCGAGCAGGGCCGGCAGTGGCGACAGGTCCGGCAATTCCCGCAGCGGGCTGGCGGGCAGCGCCTCGAGCGGTTGCCCCTGCCGGTTGATCCAGACGGTGCGAAAACCGAAGGCGGCGGCGCCGGCGACATCCCAGCTGTTGGAGGACATGAAGGCCACCTGCTCGGGGCGGCAGGCGAAACGCTGTTCCACCAGGCGGTATACCGACGGATGCGGCTTGAAAATGCCGACGCTTTCCACGGACAACAGCGCGTCGAGCAGGGTGTCGAGCTTGGCTGACTTCGCAGCGGATATCAGCATACTCGGAGAACCGTTTGAAAGTATTGCCATTCTAAGGCCGGAGTCGCGGATTTTGGTGAGCGCCGCCAGGGCCTCCGGAAAGGCTGTCGGGGTCAGATAGGCTTCCATCAGTCGCGAGCGCAGCGAGGGATCCCTTATCCCAAGGCTTTTCATTGCAAAATCAAGGCTTTCCCCGGTGACATGCCAGAAATCGGCATGGCGCCCCATGAGGCTGCGCAGCCAGCTGTATTCAAGTTGCTTGCGTCGCCACAGCTCGCCCAGGCGGGTGGCGTCCTCGCCGAGGGTCGGACGCACGCAGTCGAGCAGCCGGCCAAGGTCGAATAAGGTGCCGTAAGCATCGAATACGGCTACGGAAAGTCCACTCAACGGCATCCCATCCCCCCATCTCGCAGACGTCTCAGCGCTTCAGGTCACGTTCCAGCGTCAGGGCCAGATTGGTGCTGCCGAGGCGGCGCCGGTAGACCTGGACCCCTTCCAGGACCCTTTGGACATAGTTACGGGTTTCGGAAAAGGGAATGGCCTCGATCCAGTCCACCGCGTCAACCTCGGCCGATCGCGGATCCCCCTGGTCCTTGACCCATCTGCGGGCCCGCGCCGGACCGGCGTTGTAGGCGGCGATGGACAGGACATAGGAGCCGTTGAAATCATCCAGCAGGTCGGAGAGATAAGCCGAACCCAATTTGACATTGAGGCCGGGGTCGTTGGTCAGCGCATGGGCCAGCGCTTCCTTGCGGTGGAAGACCATCTTCAGCGCCTTGGCGATCTTCGCCGCCGTGGCCGGCATCAGCTGCATCAGGCCTCGGGCTCCGGCCGAACTGACGGCGGCGTGGTGAAAGGCGCTCTCCTGGCGGATCAGGCCCAGCACCAAAGCCCGTTCCGGCTTCTCGGCCGGGCCCAGCGGCGGCACCGGATAGCCCGAGGCGACCAGCGGCACGCCGGTACGCTCGGAATGCCGGGCGATGGTCACCGCGATGTCGGGGCGGCCGGCGGCACTGGCCAGATTGGCGGCCAGGGCGCGTTGCCCCGGCGTCTTGGTAAGGTCGATCATGCGCAGCATAAACGGCCTGATCAGGTCGGTTTCCTTGATCTCGGCCAGCATATGGGCGGCGCGCACCAGTTCGTTTTTTTCAAAGCTCTGGATATCCTCGGCGGTGGGCAGCGGGTCGGCCGGCGACGGTTGCTCAAGCTTCAGGCGGGCGGCGGCCAACTGGCCGTAAAAGGTGGTCACATGCTGCGCCGCTTCGTTGAACCAGCGGACAGCCTCGTCGCCGCGTCCCAGCACCTCGGCCGCCCGTCCCGCCCAATAGGCCCCGCGTGACCGGCTCTGCGGCGTCTGCACGCGCTCGTAGAGGCGCTGGAAATGCCCCAATGACACCTCGTGGTCGTCAAGGAAGCGCAGGGCGATCCAGCCCGCCAGCCATTCCGCGTCGGCCAGCTGGGCGCCTTCCATCTGGCCGTGGTCGCGGGCCAGCTCATAGGCCACGCTGACATTGCCGCGGGCCAGCGTGCGCCGGGCCAGCACCGCCCGTTCGACCCACCACATCTCGGCATGCGGCTGCTCGCCGCCGACACGGCGCAGCAGTTCGATGGCCTGGTCGTCGCGATCGTGCTGGCGGCGATAATGCACCAGTTCGTAAATCAGGCCGGGGTCCTCGCGATAGCGGGCGGGAACGCGGGCGGCCAGCGCCTCGCCGTTGGAGGCGTCGTTGTCCAGCGCCATGCGGGCCTGGGCGACCAGCCGATAGTCTTCCTCGACCCGCAGAATCTGGTGCTGGGCGGCCGAATCGAGATGGTCCCAGAGCAGCCGGTCAAGGCGGCGGATCTGGTCCTCCGGGCGCAGCATATCGGAAAAACTGCTGAGGAAGCTGCGCTCCTGCAAGGCCCCGAAATTGCCGCTGACCCAGGTCTTGCGCAGCAGTTCCTCGGCCTTGGCGGTCTCGCCGGCATTGATCAGCGCCTTGCCGTAGGCCATGGCGCCGTTGACCGTCTGCGGCTCCTGGGCGTTGAACCATTCAAGTACCGCCTGGTCCGGGGTGGCGACGCTGATCGCTTCCTCGGCGCGGCGCCGGAGCGTCGCCATCTGCGGCCAGTCCGGGTTGGCGCGAATGAAATCGGTGATCTCGCCGAAAGTCGCCCCGGAACCGGGCTGGGTGTAGATCTGCCAGCGCAACACCTTGGCCAGCAGTTTGTCATGCGCCTTGGCGGCAAAGGATTGTGCCCAGTCGGCATGGTCGCGGTTGCCGGCGTCGAAGGCCTGCCGGTAAAATTTCTCGTCATCGGCAGACAACAGATTGGCTCTGGCGGGAGCCGCGGCGCAGACGACAGCGGCGGCAATGCAGACGGCGTACCGGAAATTCAACAAACCACCCTCGATCTTCCTGCCCATTTCGGTTAACCGTTTTACCCATTCTAGTGTGTGCGACGGATGCGCGGCAAGCCGAAGGATCGCCGTCACCTCCCTTGCGGGCAGGCCATTAGGCCGCTATCTTCCTTTACTTTCCGTTGTTGTAGCGGGCATTTCGGGTCAGGGGACGGAGCAGATCATGTTTAAGGGTTCGATCACCGCAGTGATCACGCCGTTTCACGGCGCCGGCATTGACGAGAAGGCCTTCCAGGCCTTCATCGAATGGCAGATCGCCGAAGGCACCGACGGCATCGTGCCCTGCGGCACCACCGGCGAATCACCGACTCTCAACCATGATGAGCATAATCGGGTGGTCGATCTGGCTGTCGAGGCGGCGCGGGGCAGGGTGCCGGTGATCGCCGGGACCGGCTCCAATTCCACCGACGAGGCGATTGCCATGACCCGGCACGCCAAGGCGGCGGGGGCCGACGCGGCGCTGGTGGTGACGCCCTATTACAACAAGCCGACGCAGGAAGGATTGTTCCTGCATTTCAAGGCGATCCACGACGCCGTCGACTTGCCGGTCATCATCTACAACATTCCCGGCCGCTGCGTCATCGATATGACCGTCGATACCATGGCGCGCCTGGCCAAACTGCCGCGAATTGTCGGCGTCAAGGACGCCACCAACGATCTTGCCCGGCCGACACGGGTTCGCCAGGCCATTGGGCCCGATTTCTGCCAGCTGTCCGGCGAGGACGGCACGGCGGTGGCCTTTCTCGCCCAGGGAGGGGTCGGCTGCATCTCGGTGGCGGCCAATGTCGCTCCCGGGCTCTGCGCCCGCCTGCAAGACGCCTGGGCGGCCGGCGACCTGGCCACGGTGTTCGCGCTGCGTGATCGCCTGGCACCGCTCAATGACGCGCTGTTCTGCGAAACCAACCCGGCGCCGGTCAAATACGCGGCCCGGTTGCTGGGCAAATGCGACGGCACGCTGCGCCTGCCGCTCTGCGAAATCGGCGAGGCCAGCAGGCAGAAGGTGCAGGCGGCGATGACCTTTGCCGGTCTGCTCTGAGAGACATTAAGCGATGGCCCGTCCGACTCTGATCGCCGGCCGCATCGCTGCCGAGAACCGGCGGGCCCGCCATGAATACTCGATCCTCGAGACTATCGAGGCCGGGGTCATGCTGGCCGGGACCGAGGTCAAGTCGCTGCGCTCGGGGCGGGCCAACCTGGCCGAGGCCTATGCCGGGCAGCAGCAGGGTGAATTATACCTGTTCAACGCCTATATTCCCGAATACCAGGTGAAGACGGCCTTCACCCATGAAACGCGCAGGGCCCGCAAGCTGCTGGTGCACCGTAAGGAAATGCGCAAGCTGCTGGGTGCGGTGACCCGGGAGGGGATGACGCTGGTGCCGCTGTCCATCTTTTTCAACGACAGGGGGATCGCCAAGGTCAGCCTTGGTCTCGCCAAGGGCCGCAAGCTGCACGACAAGCGTGCCGCCGAGAAGGAGCGCGACTGGCAGCGGGACAAGGCCCGCGTGTTGCGTGACCGCGGCTGACCGCAGTATCGAGCTGGCCTCCGGGGTGGCCATCTTCAGCGAAGGCGACGCCGCCGATTGCGCCTTTCTGGTGGAAGAAGGCTGGGTCGAGATTTTCTCCATGCAGGGCGCCCGCCGGCAGACCCTGTCGCTGGTCGGGCCGGGGGAGATCTTTGGCGAAATGGCGGTGATCGACGGTTCGCCGCGTTCGGCCTCGGCCTCGGTGGCCGAGGATTGCCGGCTGCTGAGGATCGACCAGGAACAGTTCAACGCCCTGTTGGGCCGGGTCGAGCCATTTCACGCCGAGTTGATGCATAAGCTGGTGGCGCGGTTCCGCCATGCCACCCGGGTTTTCCTGCAAGGCGGCGATCCCGGCAGCTTCACGGCGCCGGTCGGACCGGGCTATGCCATGCTGGCCGAGCACCGCGACATCGCCGAGGCCATCGGCCGCGGCGAGATCGAGCCCTACCTCCAGCCCATCGTCGACCTCGCCACCAATCGCTGGCGCGGCTTCGAGGCCCTGGCCCGCTGGCGCTGTCCGCGGCGCGGCCTGCGGCAGCCGGCGGACTTCCTGCCGCTGGCCGAACGCACCGGGCTGATCCGCCAGATCGATTGGGCGATCGCCCGCCAGGCGATGCTGGTGGTGAAGGATCTCGACGGTCATCCGCCCCCCTATCTCAACATCAATTTTTCCGCCTGGCATTTCCGCGACGGCCAACTGGCGCCGACCCTGGCGGCGCTGCTGGCCGAGACCGGCATGCCGGCGTCGCGGGTGCGGGTCGAACTGACGGAAAGCCTGATGCTCGACGAGCCCGAGATCGCCATGCGCGAGATGCGCGACATCGCCGCCCTGGGGGCGCAGGTGGCGCTGGACGATTTCGGCACCGGCTATTCGTCCCTGAGCGTGTTGCACCGCATGCCGATCCATGTGCTGAAGATCGATCGTGTGCTGATGGACGGCGTCACCAGGCCGGGCCGGCCGCGCAGCGTCATGCGTAATCTGGTGGCCCTGGCCGCCGATCTGGCGATGGAAATCGTCTGCGAGGGCATCGAGGACGCCGAAACCGTCGCCGCGCTGCGTGATCTCGGCTGCGGCCTGGGGCAGGGCTACCTGTTCGCGCGGCCGATGGCGGGCGAGCAACTTGCCGCCGTCTGGCAGACCTCCCATATGAACGGGTGACATGACTAAAACAATCTTGCGAACCGCCCTGGCGGCGATCGGCCTGTTGGCGGCGGAGCCTGCCGGGGCCTCGACCGCCTGGGACTTCACCTTCGTCGGCATCGACGGCGCGGACATGGCGCTGTCGCACTTTGCCGGCAAGGCGGTGCTGGTGGTCAACACCGCCTCGCAATGCGGCTTCACACCCCAGTACAAGGCGCTGGAGGACCTCTACCGCACCTACCGCGACCGCGGGCTGGTGGTGCTGGGGGTTCCCTCCAATGATTTCGGCGGCCAGGAACCCGGCGGCGCCGCCGAGATCAAACAGTTCTGCGAGACCAATTTCGGCATCGATTTCCCGATGACCGAAAAGGTCACGGTGGCCGGCGAGGCGGCCCATCCGTTTTACCGCTGGGCGGCCCGCGAAATGGGGCCGTTGGCGGTGCCGCGGTGGAATTTTCACAAATACCTGATTGCTGCGGACGGCCGTCTGGTGGACTGGTTTTCCAGTATCACCGCACCTGATTCTGCCAGGCTAATCAAGGCGGTTGAGGCTAATCTTCCCAGGTAGACGGTGGTCGGCGATCCCCCGGGTCAACCCGGCGTCCAGTGTTTCGCTATCCGTCCAGATACGTCTTGACGCCTTGAAACAGGGCGACGGCGGCCTCCTCCGCCAGACGGTGGTCGGCAGGCGGACAGACCCGGTCGGCAAAGGCCAGGAATTCGCTCCACCGCGCCGCGGTCTGTTCGCCATAGCCGTTGAAAAAACGCATGGGAAGGTTGTCAAAGGCCCTTTGCCGCAGGCAGCGCAGGATATGCTGCCCGCCCAAGGTTGTACCCTCGACAGTGTAGAGGACGCTCACCAGTTCGGGGATGGTGGTGGGCGCGGAATAGTCGAGCTGCCGGCTGCCGGGGCGGCGGCCCAACCTGGCGAGATCATCCTGCAACGCCGGAAGTTTGCGGCGAGGGTGATAGTCGAACAGCCCGGGCGTTGTCTTGAGAAAGTCGTCAATGCCGGCTTCCAGTGGGGCGTAGATGCCGTGCAGGGCGGCCAGGGCATCGCCATAGTGTTCCAGCGTCAGGTCGTCCCGCACCAGGGGTGCCACCACCGGGTGGTGATCCAACAGGTGATGCAGCGCCTTGGTTGCCAAGCGAAGACGGGCATGCAGTTCCGAAAGGGGAACGGTTGCCATCACCGCCACCGGGGCACCGGGTTACAGAATAAAGTCATGGTCATCTTCCATTTTACGTCGTCATCCCGTTCCCGCCGGGAATGTCATGAAGAAGGTACTGCCCACGCCGAGATCTGACTCAATCCAAATCTTTCCACCATGCAATTCGACAATCTTCTTGCAGATAGATAGACCGATGCCGGAGCCTTCGTAAGCGTCCTTCGGCACCAGACGCTGGAAAATCTGAAACGCCCGCTCGCGATCCGCGGGGGCGATGCCGATGCCGTTGTCCTTGACCCAGACGAGATATTGCCTTGCCTGCCGGCGCCAGTCGATCGCCACCTTCGGCGGCCTGTCGGGCGTGCGGTATTTGACGGCATTGCCGATCAGGTTCTGGAACAGGCGGGTCAATTCCATCTGATCACCCGTAACCGTGGGCATATCGTCGGCGACGGATATTTGGGCGCCCGATTCGCGGACCGGCATCATCAGATTGCCAAGGGCATCCGAGACGGTTTGGCCAAGGCAAACCGGAACGGATTCAGCTGATTTGCCGGTGCGGGAGTATTGAAGAAGTTCGATGATCAGCCGGTCCATCTTCATGGCGCCACCAATGGCATAGCCAAAATATCTTTTGAGGTTATCGTCGAGTTCGGGACCCAACTGCTTGCCGATGATCTCGAGATACTGGCTGACCATCCGCAATGGCTGGCGCAGGTCATGGGATGCCACATAGGCGAACTGTTCCAGTTCCGCGTTGGAATGCTTGAGTGCTTCTTCGATCTTCCTGATCTTGGTGATGTCCTGGATAAATCCAAGAACGCTGACCACATTTCCACCGGCGTCCTTTTCAAGCTTGCCGATGGCGTGAATGATCTTTGGATCAGATCCATCGGCAGGGATCACCGTAAACTCATCTTCGTAGGCCCGTTTATCGCGGATTGCCGCGATCAGGGTCTGGCGAACACGGTCGCGGTCAGGTACATATTCAAGGAAATCATCGAGAAAATAATTTTTGACTTCCTGCTTCATGCCAAACAGGCTAAAATTGTTAGCTGACGGCAGTATTCCTGCATCTTCCACTGTATAAATCCAGGAACCTGTGCCGCCGATATGCTGAGACAGCGACATTTGTTCTTCACTGCTCTGGATTATTTTTTTATCGTTAATTAGTTGTTCTTCTAATCGTTTTCCCTCGGTGATATCGAGGATGGTGCCGACGGAACGGATGGCCCGTCCTTGGTCGTCCCGTTGGTGATCACATCGGGAATGGCACCATTTCACCTCGCCGGTTGACGGACTGACCACCCGATATTGCGTGTCGTATTTTCCACCCTCGGCCAGCGACCCGAGATAGGCGGCGACCACCGCCTCGCGATCATCCGGATGCAGGACGGCAATGAAATCCGCGTAAGACCGCAGATGTTGCCGGCGGGAAAAGCCGAAGATGCGATACACCTCGTCCGACCAGATGGTTTCCTTGGTGGCGACATCCCTGGTCCAACTGCCTAAATGGGCGATGCGCTGGGCTTCGGCCAGATCGTGCTCCCGTTGCTGCAGGGCTTGCCTGGCCAGTTGGCGCTCGGTGATGTCGCGGGCGATCCCGAGAATGCCGAGAATATTGCCGGCTTCGTCACGAACAGGGGACTTGATGGTCTCCAGCAAAGCGCGATGGCCGTCACTGGCATAGGTGATCCACTCTTCGTTTATTACCGGCTTGTCCGCCGCCAAGGCCTCGGTGTCTTTTTGGCGGAAGGAGCCGGCGAGGTCCCAGTCGACGAAATCGAAGTCCGTCCTGCCGGTGATCTCCGCCTCCTTGGCACCGAAGAATTTCTCGAATTCCGGATTGCAGCTGACGTAACGACCCTCCAGATCCTTCAGCCACACCAGATCGGGAACGTTTTCGAGCAAGGCGTGCAAACGGGCCCGTTCGGCTGACAGGTCGATTTCCGCCAGTTTGCGCTGGGTGAGGTTTCTGTGCACCACCATCACTCCTTCGCCGGGGGGCGTCAGCGGCGCAACATTCATCTGGAACCAGCGTTGCTCGGTGGCAGAGTGGCAGGGGTAGTCCAGCGTGAAGCGTTCCAGTCGTTTGTCGAGGACGGCCTCGATCCCCGCCCAGGCTTCCGGCCCTTCGGCGCCATCCAACCCCAGGCAGACATCCCGGTAATTCAGGCCGATGGAATTCTTCGCCAGGTCCGGGGCGTCATTTTCCTCGGCGAACTGTTCCCAGGCGCTGTTTACCGCCACGATCATGCCCTGGTCATCCAGCACCGCCAGATGCTCGGGCATCGTCATCATCGCCGATTCGGCAAGCGCCACGCTTTTTCGCAGTAACTCGATGCGGATCAGCGTGCCCAGTTCCGCCGCCGAGGCCAATTCCTCGGGGGTCCAAGCCAGGCACTGTCCCCGCACATTTTCGAGAAATTGCGCGAAGGACTTGCGCGGGGAGATGCGGCCGGTCTCGTCCGCTTGATGAGCCTGCTCCGGGTCGCCGGCCCAGCGGACCGCATGACGGCGCTCGTTGCGGAACCAGATGAGGGAGACGTCCGGCCTTTCCCCGACCGAGACAAATATTGCCCCGGCCACGCCATCTTCGGCATCGCCCTTGCCGAGATCCCGGCTCAAGGAGTCGGAGGCGAACAGGGTCTGGTCCTTTTCCTGTCGGCGCCGCGATCGTTGCAGGTCGCGAATGCATTCCGTCGACGGTGTGCCGCCTGTGGTTTGGATCCTTTGATTGGTGACCAGGGCGAAGCCGTCGGCCCCGACCACGGCCAGCAATTCCTCGGCGTTTCCCGGACGCATGAGGGTCTTGAAGTCACTGGTTCTGAGAACCTCGGCCAGGTTCCGGCGGCGCCGGGCGAGGTCCTGCGCCCGCTCCTGCCGCTGCCGGATCAACGTGACCTCGATCAGCGCGGCGATGTCCTGGCACAGCCATTCAAGCGTTTCCACCACATCCGGCGAGAAATATTTCGCGCCGCTGACCTGGTGGCAGGCCAACAGACCCCACAGGCATCCCTCGACCACCAAAGCGCTCACCAGCGAGGCCCGAACCCCCATAGTCTTCAGGTACTCGATATGCACGGGCGAGACGCTGCGCAGGGCCGAGCGGCCCAGATCGACGGATGGCGCATCCTTGCCGGCAGCCAGCGCCGATGGAACATAATCGACATCGGGGATCAGGCGCAGGCTGCTGCTGTGAAACAGTTCGCGAGCCTGTCTGGGGATGTCCGCGGCCGGATAATTAAGGCCAAGATAG
>DUZF01000292.1 GCA_013349665.1 Rhodospirillaceae bacterium
GCCCCCAGGCGGCCGAGGTGCCCAGCGCCACCAGCAGGTCCATGGTGCCGTGGCCGGAGCGGACCGCCGCCCAGGCGCCGAGGAAAAAGCGGCTGCCGAAGCCGAACAGGACCAGACTGGCCAACACCAGCTGCAGCGGCGGCGACACCATGGCGTCGCGGCCCGGCAGCAGCATCGGCAGCGCCAGCGGCAGGCTGAGCAGGGCGGCGCCGATGACCCTCAGCAACTCCCCGCGGGCGCCCGTCTCCTCGGCCATCGGCGCTCCGGCCTGGACCGCGGCGGCGCCGAAGCCGGCTTTCTCCACCGCGCTGACCAGCCGGGCCGCCGCCGTCCGGCCGTCTTCCACCACCACCCGGGCCCGCGCGGTGGCCAGGTTGACCTCCGCCTTGACCACGCCGTCCTGGCGCCCCAGTACTTTTTCGAGGCGACCGACACAGCTGGCGCAGGTCATTCCGGTGATCGCGAGATCGATGACTGTTTCACTCATACCCGGATCATCTGATGCGCCGCCCCCCAGCGTCAAGGCAAGGACCTGACCAACGATGCCGGGAGCGCAGAAATGGATCTCATGATCCTTTGACGCAATCGCGAGACCGATTCAATCGCCTTGCATTTATACGCAATTTGCGTATAGTTTGCCGATGAAAGCCGTCTTCGTGGAATTGCCCCCCGTTCTCGCGTTTCCGAGCCGATTATCTCGACGAAGATGCATTCCTTCGGCTGCAACTGACGCTCCTGAGCGATCCCGAATCCGGCAAGGTGATTGAGGGCACCGGCGGTCTGCGGAAGATGCGATTTCCCGATGGCCGACGTCAGAAAGGAAAGCGTGGCGGCCTTCGGATCATCTATTATTTTTGGCATCAGGGTGCACAGTTTTGGCTATTCACTATTTCGAAGCCGACGACCTCACATCAGCCGAAAGAGCGACATTGAAGAATCTGTTGATATCTGAAATAGCGGCACGGAGAGGGGCATGAAGAAAAGAAATTTGTTTGCCGAGTTGGCCGAAGGGTTTGATGCCTTGGCGACTGAGCGCAAAGGCAAGCTTACTTTGAAGCGACACACCGTTGAGGCGCAACCGGCTCCAGAAGTAACTGCGTCTGAAGTGGTCAGCCTCAGACAGCGGCTGAACCTCTCGCGAACAGTCTTTGCCCGGTATCTCCGCACGAATGAGCGGACCCTGGAAAACTGGGAGCAAGGGCGTGCCCGGCCCAACGCCCAGGCGGCTTTGCTGATCAGATTGGTCGAGCGCTATCCTGATACAGTTGATCGTCTCGCCACGATTTAGCATCATTGGCTAAGCTTTCGCAGCCACCAGCACGGACTGCATGATCTGTTCCGAGAATTCCTTTATCGCTCCCGGCGAATGGGACAGGAACAGGGTGTTGGTCCTGTCGTTCTCGCCGATGGATTTCAAGGTATCGAAATACTGGGTAACCAGAACCATCTGCATGACGTCGGCGGTCGAGGTGCCGCCGACGACCTTCTGGAACTGTTCGATCGAGCCTTGCAGACCCTGGATGATGGCACTGCGCTGATTGGCGATGCCCTGGCCCTGCAGGGCCTTGCTTTCCGCCTCGGCCTCGGCCTTCTTGACCACCAGGATCTTTTCCGCTTCGCCCCTGGCGGCGGCGGCGACCTGCTCGCGCTGCGCCGCGTTGATATCGTTCATCGCCGCTTTCACCTTGGCGTCGGGGACGATGTCGGTGACCAGGACATTGACGATCTCATAGCCGAAGCCGGCCATATCGGCGTCGAGTTCCTGCTTCACCGCGGCGGCGATGCCCGACTGGCTGGCGAAGACCTCGTCCAGGGTCATCCCCGGCACATGCCCCAGGATCACCTGTTCGACATAGGCCTGAATCTGCTCGACCGGATTGGCCAATTTGTAGAAGGCATCAAAGACTTTTTCCGGCCGCACGCGGGTCTGCACGGAAATCGGGATGGTGACGAACACATTGTCCCTGGTCTTCGTCTCCATGGTCAGGGTGATCTGGCTGACGCGCAAACTGATCCGCCCCGCCACATCATCCAGATAGGGCCATTTCCAGTTCAACCCGGCCTCGGCCACCCGCAGGAACTTGCCGAACCGCACGACGACGGCGACCTCGGCGGTCTTGACCGTGAAGAACCCGCCGAAGGCGGCGGACAGGCCGGCGGCGACAAGCACCGCCAGCACCAGCAGAGACAGGGAACTGATCGAGAAAATGTCCATTTTGCTTCCTCCTGCCGGTTAACGGCCCCTTTGCCGGCGCCGCGACCCGTGGTGACGACCAGGGTCAATGCCGCAGCCCTGCGCATCATACAGAAAATCCAAGCTGCGCGCTTGCCGGAGAGAGGTGGTACGTGGTACGTTCCACATATGATAAAGAGCCACGCCGATAAGCGTACAGCGCGGTTCTGCGCCGGAGAACGGGTTAAGGAGTTCGACTCTTTCGCGAGACAGGCCCAGCGCCGCCTCACCTATCTTGACGAGGCCAGCCGGCTCGCCGATTTGCGGGCGCTCCCCTCCAATCGGCTCGAGTCCCTTGGCGGCGACCGGGCCAGCCTGTTCAGCATTCGGATCAATGACCGGTGGCGGGTGTGCTTTCACTGGGAGTTGCGTCATCCGATGACGGAAGGGGCCGATATCATGACCGCCGAGGGCGACGCGATCGACATTGAAATTGTCGATTACCATTGAGGAGATTGTCATGACGTCCCCAGTCAACGGATTACCCCCTATCCATCCGGGTGAAATGCTGGCCGATGAACTCGCCGAACTTGGCCTGAGCGCGCGCGCCTTGGCAGGAAAGCTCAAGGTTCCGCATAACCGGATCTCCGCCATTCTCGCAGGCAGGAGGTCCGTCAGCGCCGACACCTCGCTTCGGCTCGGACGATTCTTCGGCATGAGCGAGGATTTCTGGCTGCGATTGCAGACAACCTACGACATCAAGAGGGCCAAGGCCGAATCGGGGGCGAAGATCACCTCCGATGTCTTGCCGCTTCACCGTGATGCCGAAGACACAATCTGGAGCGGACAGCGGTGATCCAGATTGGCTCATCTCTTGCTGCCTGAATGCCACAGCGTCCAAAATCTCCAGGTAACAGGGGCAAAACCCCGGGCAAATTGTCGTCATCAACTCACTTGGCGGGCGAGAGAGCTGGGTATTTAGACACGGATGACCGGATGCCGCGTTGCGGCCACGGATAAGGCGGACAGTATTATTGGCGCCTTCGGCGGCTATTTTCTTATCCCGTCCATCCGTGAGCGGCGATCAGCCGCATCACCCTTCATCCGTGTCTTATGTCCAGGCCGTCATCGCGAGACGCCGAAGGCGTCGTGGCGATCCATCGGGCCGCAGTAACGGAACTGCTGTTGGATGGACTGCCGCGGCGCCAAGAGGCGCCTCGCAGTGACGGTGTTTTTCCGGGTGCAGCAATCTACCAGCCCGCAGTGACGGCGACGGTGGGCCTCTGCCCGGGATTTTGCCCCACTTACGGTGCGACACATTTTTGGACCGTCCGAATGAGACGATGACCAACATTTTGCGCCCATGCCGTTACCGGCTCATCCCCCGAAGGAATGCGCGGTGATCGAACTCGTCGCCAGCCCGACGAATTTGGCTTCAAAAGTCAATTCGTTGGCGTCCACCAGGTGGTTGTGATTGAGATCGGCATTGGCGAACGTCGGGCTGGTCGGCTGAAGCTGGAAGTAATCATAGAGTACGGTATCCCCGGCCGCCGCCATCGGCGATGTCTGGGTAACCTGCCCGACGATCAGCAGATGCTCCGCGGGCGTCCCGGCCAGGGTGTATGCCTTGTTTACCGCCGCCGCCACCTCGACTGCCGATCCCCCGCCGACATCGCCAAGCTTCAGCATGTTGAGAGGTTGAGTGGAGGCGTAAGCGGGGCCAAAAGTCAGAGCCGTCCCGTTAAAAGCTTGCCCTTGGCTCGCATCCAACAGAACAAGTCCTCGGGTTCCCTGCCCTGTAAAAGTTTGAATACTGCTATAATATATATCGATAGACGGATTGAACCCTATAATTGTTGCCTTCCCAGAGCTTGGGGTGAGAACCCCACTATCATCGAAGCTCCACATTACGGGGCCGGCGATCGCCGTAGCACCGGCACCTAAAGCAATCGTATTTCCGACGCCGCCAGCAATATTTACACCTCCAGCATTAGGGCTTCCGTAAATTAAGTTGCCACTACCGGAAACAGCTATATTTGATACAGCCGCACTGGCAACGATAGTTCCGTTACTCATTACTGCATCCAATGATACATTCCCAGAATTGTTCGATATCACCATCCCTTTCGTGACACCGCCAAATCTCGCGGAAACAGCATCTGACGAATAAATGTTGGTGTTTGTCGCTGGAACGGACATCAGGGATGTATCGATATAGCCGCTGGTTTCCGCCTGATTCATCACCGATTGCGCCGGCAGAGGATTCCCTGGATCGGCATAGCCGCCACGACCGGTGTTGACCAGCCACCCCGCCGCATCCCGCTGGCATTCCGGGGATCCGGCAAAGCCGATCAGCGCCTTGGCGCGCGCCTGCTGTTGCGTCAACCCCTGCGCCTGCCAATTGGCCACCGCCTGGTTCCAGGCGGTTTCCCCCGCGAGGTCGGCATTGCGACCGAGGACATTGTGGTAAAGGGCGTCAACGAATTGCGCGTCGGTGAGATTAGAGCCGAACCGTCCCTGAAACTCCGGTGACGCGATGAAGGCCTGGGCGATCTGGTCCACAGTCAGCAATCCCGCGTCATATTGATGCCGCCAAGCCTCCAGGCCGGCCAGATCGGGCACTCGGCCGAAATTGGCCTGATAAAGCAGAGCGACAGCGGAATCTTGGTTGCTGAGAATAAACAGGCTGTCGGGCGCAAGCCCGCTACTGACGTCAGAACCTCCGCCATTGAACAGGATATAGGCCGCACCATCGACGGCGATGCTCTGCCCACTGGTGGCATTACCGGTCGAGATATCGTTGATCGCCACATGTCCAAGGCTATCGACTTGCACCGCGTATTGGCTGTGCGGACCATCGAGCAGGATAGCATTGCCATTTCCCGCCGGGTTGGTCGCCGTGCCGGTGGTCAAAGCGGCAGATTGCCAGCCGATCACCGCACTTTCCGTGGGACTTGGAGCAGCGCTATAAGGCGGCGGATAGGGCTGGCTGTTACCGCGGCGTGTATTTTCAGCAGCGATAAAGGCGTCGATCGTCGAGGTGGTCATTCTTGTTCCTTCCGTCCAAGTCCAAGGATGTGAGCGAAGAGTCAGGACGGCACCCCAAAGCGCCGCCGCGAACGACACGACAGCGATCATCGCTGTCAGTGCTCGGATGTTGGGTTTTATGGGGTACAAGTGATTGTCCCCTGGATCTGCCAGCAACTGTCGCTGTTAGGTCCCAAGCAGGTTTGCTTGGTTGTTTGGTGAGGGACAACGCCCAGCGTCATTTGAAATGCTCCACATGATTCGCCTGCGGGTGGCGTTAACCCGCCACTCGTATAAGCGGATGCTGAGTCTGTAGAGTTATTTGATTTCCATGGTGGATATACGGACCAAATGGCCTTATTATTTAAATAACCAGCTTCTGCACTTCTTGGTGGCCCAAAACCAAACTGCGGAACATAATCACAGTCACAGGCATAACCGCCGTCGGGACCGCAGGGTATCGGGTCGCATGACGCGCTGTAGGTCGTAGACGCCGGAGCACAGTCCTGCGTGTTACAACTTCCGCTGCTGTATCCGTAATCGCCGCTACAGTTGTTCTGGTCGTGGTAATAGCAAGTCTGCGTTCCGCCGCCGCAGGATGACGAGCAGCCGCCGCAGACATATTGATAGTTCGGCGTGCAGCAATCGCCGAGATTGCAGCTTGGGCCGTCGTAAGTCTGGCTTTGCACCCGTCCGCAGGAATCATAGACGGTTCTTAATTGGTTGCCGTTGCCGCAGCTAGCACTGCAGCCGCCGTAGACCGTCTGGGCATTGGCGCTGCAGGTCAGGCTATCGCCACCGGCCTGCCAGCTTGCCTGACCGTCGGCGGCGTTGCTGCCGTTGCAGCCAAGGGTTACCTGATCGGTATAGGCCCCATAGGTCCCGACGCAGGATGCGGAAACCGGATCCGCCTCGCCCAGGCGCCCGTATTGCCGATCGACCTGGACCGGATTGGCGGTCCCGGCGCAGAGGGTGGCGACGCCGCTTTGCGCTGGGCAGCAGGTGGTCAGCGTCACCTGCCCCTGATAGCGTCCGGGCGCGTTGATCATGCCGGCCCGCCAGGCCGTCCATTGCGCCGCGGTGCCGGGAATGAACACCGGGACGGCACTGGCCGGCGGGTTGGCCCAGGACAGATCGCCGACATCGACCACCTTGCAGAACCCGCCGACATCGAACCAGCCGGTGCCATGGGCGGGGACGGTCGGATAGGCCTGGCCGGACGTCGCCGGCTGGGTCCGGACCGAACTGGCGGGGTAATCGGCGAGACCGGGCACCGCCAGGGCCAGGAAGCCCATCGCGGCGATCAGGCGGATGACAAACCGGGCCAAGGCCTATTGCACCAGGAAGGTCTGTGCCGTCACCGACCCACCGGCGGTGATGTTACCGGTGGCACTGACCGCCCCCGAGCTGGTGACGTTGCCCGTGGCGGTGACGTTGCCCGTGGCGGTGATGGCGCCGGCCTTCAGATTGGCATCGGTGACGGCGCCGCCGCTGACCTGCGTCAGGCTGAGGGTGCCGGCACCGTCGGATTGCACCGTCACCCCGTTGACGATCACCGTATGCCCGACCGTCGCATCATTGATCCCGGTGAGGTTGTTGCCGCCCATGTTGAGGTCGGTATGCATGGTGTTGTCCTCGGGATCGCCGGTCTTGAAGCGATCGAGGTATTCGTTCATCAGCACCCCGCCGCTGAAGAACAGCGATGCCGCCAGGCCGCCCTTGGCCGGGGCGGTGATGCCGTTGCCGACCAGCGGCGTCCCCACCGATTGGCGGGTATCGGCGGCGGTGCAGTTGCCGGCCGCGACACCGCCGTATTTGGCCAGGCTGACGCACCAGCTGCCGTAGGAGCCGCGCGCCGTGCCGGCATCGGCCACCACCCCGCCATGGGCGCCGGACAGCACGGCGATATGGCTGGAGCGCACCGGGTCGATGGCGGTGCCGCCGGTGGTGACCACCAGCGCCTCCATCACCTTTTTGCAATTGGCAAGGTTATTGGCCGGCGCCGGCACCGGCAGGGTGTCGCAGGCATTGCCCGGCAGCCCTTGGGCCAACTGGCGCAGCAGGACCACCGGGGTCTGGCCGAAATTGTTGGTGGTCCTGAAGCCCGGCGACAGATAGCCGGCCGTGATCAGGCCGGCGACGGTGAGGAAATCGCTGCCGTTGGCGATGCCGTCATAGACCGTGTCGTAATTGTTTTTCACATAGGCGACGGTGGCGTCGCGCACCGTCTTCAGCTGCACCGCGGCGGCCTGGTCCTGGGCCTCGGCGGCCTGCTGATTGAGCAGCGCCACCAGGGTCGGCATCACCAGGGCGACCACCGCCACCCCCAGCAGAACATCGGTGAGACCGGCGAATCCGGCCTGCCGGTGGCGGCGGCGACTTCGTCGGCATGTTTCCTTTTCGGCATTCAGGCCAGCAGTCATTTAGCAAAAGTTTATTCTTTTTCCGATGGTTTCCATGCTAAACGCTGTCCGCACTGATGCCAATAGGGAACTTTTTTGGAAACACCAGTTTCCGCCACGCCCTTTGCTTGACTAGCCGAGGGCCGGGGCGGCATTCTGCCATCCCCTTTTCCGTTGGACCCCGGGCCATGTTCCTGCTCATCGACAATTACGACAGCTTCACCTACAACCTCTGGCATTATCTCGGCGAATTGGGCGCCGAGACCGAGGTGCGGCGCAACGACGCGCTGTCGGTCGCCGAGGCCCTGGCGATGAACCCCGAGGGCATCGTCATCTCGCCCGGCCCCTGCGACCCCGACCGTGCCGGCATCTGCCTCGAGCTGATCGCCAAGGCGGCGGGCAGGATCCCCATCCTCGGCGTCTGCCTCGGCCATCAGGCCATCGGCCAGGCCTTCGGCGGCCGGGTGGTGCGCGCGCCGCAGCCGGTGCACGGCAAGACCAGCGACATCCACCATGTCGGCGCCGGCCTGTTCGCCGGCCTGCCCACTCCCTTCCGCGCCACCCGCTATCATTCCCTGGTGGTCGACCGCCCGTCGTTGCCCGCCTGCCTGGAGGCCACCGCCTGGACCGACGACGGGCTGGTGATGGGGCTGGCGCATCGCAGCCTCAACCTGCATGGCGTGCAGTTCCACCCCGAGAGCATCGCCTCGGAACACGGGCATCTGCTGCTGGGGAATTTTCTCGCTTTGACCCGGCCGGCGCGGGGGAATGCCGCCTGATGAGCGACCAGCTGACGATGAAACAGATCCTCGCCCGCGTCGCCCAGGCGGAAACGCTGAGCGAAAACGAAGCCGAACGGGCGTTCGACATCATGATGTCGGGCGAGGCCTCACCCGCACAAATCGGCGGTTTCCTGATGGCGCTCCGGGTCCGCGGCGAGACGGTGGCCGAGATCACCGGCGCGGCGCGCATCATGCGGGCCAAGGCCCATGGCCTGGACGCGCCGCCGGACGCCATCGACACCTGCGGCACCGGCGGCGACGCCTCGGGCACCTACAATATCTCCACCGCCGCCGCCCTGGTGGCGGCCGGCTGCGGCGTGCCGGTGGCCAAACACGGCAACCGCGCCCTGTCGTCGAAATCGGGTTCGGCGGATGTGCTGGCGGCGCTGGGCGTGAAGATCGACGCCGATTTCGCCCTGGTCCGCGAAAGCCTGTGGGACAACCATATCGGCTTCCTGATGGCCACCCGCCATCATTCGGCGATGCGCCATGTCGGCGGCGTGCGCGTCGAGCTTGGCACCCGCACCCTGTTCAATCTGCTTGGACCGCTGGCCAACCCGGCCGGCGCCAGGCGGCAGATCGTCGGCGTCTTCGCCGAACCCTGGGTGGCGCCGCTGGCCGAGGTGCTGGGCCGTCTGGGCAGTGAACGGGCCTGGGTGGTGCACGGCAGCGACGGCCTCGACGAACTGACCACAACCGGCCCCAGCCATGTCGCCGAGTGGCGGGACGGCAAGCTGCGGCGCTTCGTGGTGACGCCGGACCAGGCCGGCCTGCCGCTGGCGGCGATCGAGGACCTGCGGGGCGGCGACGCCGAGCATAACGGCAAGGCGCTGCTCGGCCTGCTGGACGGCGAACCGGGGGCTTATCGCCATATCGTGCTGCTCAACGCCGCCGCCGCCCTGGTGGTGGCCGGCCGCGCCGACAGCCTGGCCGAGGGCGCCCGCCAGGCGGCGCAGGCCATCGATGACGGCAGGGCAAGGCGGGCGCTGGCCAGACTGGTGGAAATCACCAACCGCGAACCGACGCCGTCGTGAGCGACATCCTCAGCCGCATCTGCGCCGACAAGCGCCGCCATGTGGCTGCCGCCAAGGCGCTTTGCCCGCAGGCCGAGATGGAGGCGCGGGCCGCCGCCCAGGCACCGCCGCGGGGCTTCGCCGCCGCCCTCGACCGCGCCGCCGCCGACGGTTACGGCCTGATCGCCGAAATCAAGAAGGCCTCGCCCTCGGCCGGCCTGATCCGCGCCGATTTCGACCCGCCGGCCCTGGCCCGGGCCTATCGGACGGGCGGCGCCGCCTGCCTGTCGGTGCTCACCGACCAGCCCTATTTCCAGGGCGAGGACGGGTTCCTGGCGGCGGTCAGGGCGGCGGTGGACCTGCCGCTGCTGCGCAAGGACTTCATGCTTGAACCCTGGCAGATCGTCGAATCCCGGGCGCTGGGCGCCGATTGCGTGCTGCTGATCCTGAGCGCGCTGGAGCAAAGCCAGGCGGCCGAACTGGAAGCGGTGGCGCGCAACTGGGACATGGACGTGCTGATCGAGGTGCATGACGGGGACGAATTCGACCGCGCCCTGCGGCTGGCCTCGCCGCTGATCGGCGTCAACAACCGCAATCTGAAGACCATGACCACCGATCTCGGCACCACCGAACGTCTGGCCGCCAATCTGCCGGCCGGCCGATG
>DUZF01000325.1 GCA_013349665.1 Rhodospirillaceae bacterium
AGATCAATTATGGCTCGGTGCTGTTCGTCGCCGGCATCATGGGCCTGGGCACGATCGTCAACCAGTCGGGGCTGGGGGCCCGTCTGGCCGGCGCCATCCTGAGCGTCGTCCCCTTGGCTCCCGACCAACCGGTCACCAATTTCGCCGGTCTGACCGCGGTCTCGACGCTGCTCGGCCTGATCACCACCCTGCCCGGGGTCCCGGCGGTGCTGACCCCCCTGGCCGGGCAGATGGCAAGCGCTTCGGGACTGCCCCTGGAGACGGTCCTGCATGCCCAGGTGCTGGGATTCTCCACCCCGATCCTGCCTTACGAATCGGCGCCGCTGGTGGTCGCGGTGGGCCTTGGCGGCGAACGCAGCGGACCGCTGGTCAAACTGTGCCTGCTGCTGGCACTCCTCACTGTCCTGCTGCTGCTGCCGCTTGATTTCCTGTGGTGGCGCCTGTTGGGACGGATCTGATCCGGAGGTATGCTTCCCGCCCATTATCCAGTAGACTCGGACCTTCACCGGAGAGGCCGGCAGGCCTCGTTCCGGCAACCGGGTGTTGGCGAGGGAGTCCGTCATGGCAAACAGGGAACAAAAGAAAGGCAACCGCGAAGCCAAGAAACCAAAGGCCGCGAAAAAGCCGGCGCCGGTGCCGCCCAGCACGTTCCGCGAGCCTCCGGCCAAGAAGAAGCCCGCTTAACGATGAAGGCCGCCATCTATTTTGGGCCGGAACATATCGCCCTCGGCGATATTCCGGATGCGGCACTCAAGGCCGACCACGAAATTCTCGTGGAAGTCACGGCGACGTCGATTTGCGGGTCGGACCTGCATCTTTATCGCGGCGCGCTTGACCCCATCATGGAAAAGGGCAAATCCCAGACCGGGCACGAACTGATCGGCAAAGTAATCGCTGTCGGCCGGTCAGTCGGCAAGTTCAGGGCCGGTGACCGGGTGAGCATGGCCTATTCCTGCTCCTGCGGACATTGTTACATGTGCGAGGTCGGCCAGACGGCGCATTGTGAGACGACCCACAGCGCCGTCTATGGCTTCGGTCTGCCGTTCGGAAACCTCAACGGTACCCATGCCGAAGCGATGGTCATTCCCCATGCCGAGGCCCATACGATCCTGGTGCCGGAGGCGATTTCCGACGCTGCGGCGCTGACCCTGTCCTGCAACCTGCCTTCGGCGATCATCGGCAATCGGCTCGCCGACATCCAACCCGGCGAGTTGGTGGCCTTGATCGGCTGCGGGCCGACCGGACTGATGACCCTGGATATCGCGCTCAGGCGAGGACCGGGACGCCTGGTGGCGATCGACAAGGTCGCCCACCGGCTCGACACCGCCGCCCGCAAGGGCGCCGTGGCGATCGACGCCGGACAGGCCGACTGGAAAGAAAAGGCTCTGGCCGAATCCGGCGGTCGCGGCTTCGACAAAGTGATCGAAGTGGTCGGCTATCCCGATACCTTGCAGATGTGCCTGGACATTGTGCGCCCCGGCGGCACCATCGCCGCGATCGGCGTGTTCACCGACGCGACCTTCAACCTCAATCTCGCCGACGTCTTTCTTCGCGATATTACCTTGCATATGAACGGCTTTGGCAATGTGCAGCCCTTCATGTGGGAGGGATTGAGAATGATGGAACGGGGCGTCATCGATCCTTCACAATACTTCTCGCATAACTTTGCGCTAGCCGAGATCCCCAAGGCTTTCAAGACATTTAACGAAAAGGCGGACCAGGCGCTGAAGATGCTGATCCAGCCCTGACGTCACAACAGGCCGACGAGGGCTCCGCTCAGGCAGGTGGCGATGGTGCCTGACAGGATCGACTTCAGCCCCAGGCCCATCACTTCGCCCTTGCGCTCGGGAACCATCACCCCGAGGCCGCCGATCATGATGCCCAGACTGCCGAAATTGGCGAAGCCGCAGAGGGCGTAGGTGACGATCAGCCGCGACCGCGGCGACAAGGCGCCGGCCGGCAAGGCCGCCAGATCGAGATAGGCGACGAACTCGTTGAGCACCGTCTTGCTTCCCATCAGCGTGCCGGCGGTCAGCGCCTCGGCCCAAGGCAGACCGATGGCCCACATGACCGGCGCGAAAACGGCGCCCAATCCCCGTTGCAGGCTGATCGGCGCGCCGGCCAATTCGGGCAGCAGGGTCAGGGCCATGTTGCACAGGCTGACCAGGGCGACCAGCACCAGCAGCATGGCGGCGATATTGACCAGCAGACTGACGCCGTCGGTGGTTCCCCGGACCACCGCGTCCATGGCGTTATCGTAGCGATGCTCGAGGCGCGGCGCCTCTTCCCCGGCGTCGGGATGAAACGGCACCATCAGGGCGGCAACCGCCAGGGCGGCCGGAGTGCTGATCAGCGACGCGATCAGGATATTGCCCAGCGCATCGGGAATCACCGGGCCGAGGATGGAGGCATAGAGCACCATCATGGTTCCGGCGATGCCGGCCATGCCGCAGGTCATGATGGCGAACAGTTCACCGCGCGGCATGCGGGCCAGATAGGGACGGACCAGCAGCGGCGCCTCGATCATGCCGACGAAGATATGCACCGCGGCGCCGAGCCCGAGCGCCCCGCCGACCCCCATGGAGCGCCGCAACAGCCAGGCGATGGCCTTCACCACCTTCTGCAGCAGCCCCCAATGGAACAGCAGCGCCGACAAGGCTGAAATGGTCAGCACCAGCGGCAGGGCGCGGAAGGCGAGGATAAACCCGGCTTCCGGCCGGGTCTCGGCGAAGGGCGGCGGCCCGCCGGCGAGATAGCCGAAGACGAAGGCGGTGCCGGTGTCGGTGGCCTTCTGCACGGCCTCGACGCCGCGATTAAGCAGGAAAAACGCCTGCTGCGCGGCAGGCAGCTTGATCAGCAGCAGAGCCAGCCCCAATTGCAGAAGCAGCCCGGCGGCCACCGTCCGCCAGGGTATGTGCCGACGCTGTTCGCTTAAGGCCCAGGCCAGGACCAACAGACCGACGAAACCGACAAGGCCTTGACCATTCATCATTGTTCACCCGCTGCGCGCCAACCGTGAGAGGACATAACACCTGACTGAAGAGCATTTCTAAAACAAGCTATAGACCTCGATAAGACAATGTAATTTTATTCAACGAGGAGTAGACAGCTGATTTTTCTGGCTTGTGATTATGCTACAAGATAGGACATCAGTTCTTGCTGTGACGTAGTGCCCTGGGGGGAATGGACCTTGTTCGACCGCATAAAAATCACCGCCCGCCTCTCCATCGGATTCGGCTGCCTGCTGGTGCTCCTGGTGGGGATCGCAAGCTATTCCGCTTACGCCTTGAAGGAAAACCAGGCCGGAGCCGCCGAGGCTATCCGCATTAACGCCAACGCCACGCTCAGCCAACGGGCGATCAAGGACGCGGCCCTTGCCAGGGGGCATTTATGGGTGGCCATCGCCACCGGCGACGATGTCTATGCCGCCAAGGCCGACGAGTTTTTCGCCCGCGCGCAAGAGCGCCTGAAGGAACTGAGCGGCAGCACCAGGAATCCCCAGCGCAAGGCGAAGGTCGCCGAACTGGAGAACCTGCTTACCGACTTCCGGGAGAAACTGGGATCGGTCAAGGCGCAGCGGGCCAAGGGGTTCGACAGCCCGGAGGTCAAAGCCGCCTTCACCGCCGCGACGGCATCCTTCGCCAAATTGGATGAGGTCAGCACCCAATTGGTCAAATCCTACGAGGAGTCGGCGAAAGCCGCCGCCGACCAGTCGTTCAGCGATGCCGGCCAGGAAGCCGTCATCGACATGGTGGTCGGCCTCCTCAGCGTGCTGGTTGGCATCGCCCTGGCCTATGCCATATCGCGATCGATCGTGCACCCCCTGGGAGAAACGATCACCGCGGTCGGGCGCCTGGGTCGGGGCGAGACCGCCACGGCGGTTCCCGGCACCGATCGCTCCGATGAGATCGGCCCCCTGGCCCAGGCCCTCGAGCAGTGGCGCAGCGGCCTGATCGCCGCCGAGCGCCAGCGGGAAGAGGACCAGGCGAGGATCGTCCGCCGCGAAGAGCGCAGCCGCAAGATGGAGGCGCTGACCAGCGAATTCGAGCGCGGCGCGACAGGGGTCGTCAACACGGTCTCCGGTGCCGCCACTGAAATGGAATCGACGGCGCAGTCGATGATGGTCAATGCCGAACAGACCAGCCAAAGGGCGACCACCGTCGCCGCGGCGGCGGAACAATCGACGGTCAGCGCCCAGGCCGTGGCCAGCGCCGCCGAGGAACTGGCCGCCTCGATCAGCGAGATCGGCCGCCAGGTCGAACAGTCGGCATCCACCTCGAAAGCCGCCGCGGCCGAGGCGGAGCGCACCAACCGCACGGTCCAGGGACTTGCCGAAAGCTCGGCCCGGATCGGCGAAGTGGTCAGCCTGATCAACGACATCGCCAGCCAGACCAATCTGCTGGCCTTGAACGCCACCATCGAGGCGGCGCGGGCGGGCGAGGCCGGCAAGGGATTTGCCGTGGTCGCCAACGAAGTGAAAAACCTCGCCAACCAGACCGCCAGGGCGACCGGCGAGATCGGCGCCCAGATCGGCGCCGTCCAGGCGGCGACACAGGAAGCCGTCACCGCCATCGGCGGTATTGTCAAACGGATCGACGATATCAACCAGATCGCCGGCGCCATCGCCGCCGCAGTCGAGGAACAGGGGGCGGCCACCGCCGAAATCGCCCGCAATGTCCAGCAGACGGCATCGGGAGCGCAAGAGGTCTCCTCCACCATCGCCGGCGTCACCGCCGCCGCCGGGGAAACCGGCAGCGCGGCCGGCCAGGTGTTTTCCGCGGCGCAATCCCTGGCCAAGGAAACCGTCGAGTTGAAGTCGATGATCGATCGCTTTCTGCAGGGGGTCAGTGCGGCGCAGCGGACTTGACCAGGTGAGGAGCCTTGTACCTCTGCCGGGCCTGCGCGCGGCTCCAGGACGGAGCCACTGATACCTGCCACCGCTGCGGTGCGCAGGCCATCCTCGGGCATCCCGAACTGCTTGCACTGTCGATCGCCCATATCGACTGCGATGCGTTTTACGCCTCCGTCGAGAAGCGGGACAATCCGCAGCTGAGGGACAAGCCGGTCATCGTCGGCCATCCCGGCGGGCGGGGCGTGGTCACCACGGCCTGCTACATCGCCCGCCGGTTCGGCCCGCGCTCGGCCATGCCGATGTACAAGGCGCTTGAGCTTTGTCCCCATGCCGTGGTGATACCGCCCGACATGGCCAAATACCGGCGCGCCGGCGGCGCCATCAGGTCCCTGTTCCTCAAGGCGACACCTCTGGTCGAGCCGGTATCGCTGGATGAAGCCTATCTGGACCTGTCCGCCGGTGTCCGGCTTGTCGACCACCCTCCGGCCGTCCTGCTGGCGCGCCTGGCCCTGGCCATCGAAAGGGATGTCGGGGTGACCGTCTCGGTGGGGCTCAGCTACAACAAATCGCTGGCCAAGCTGGCCTCGGACCGCGACAAACCGCGCGGCTTTTCCATCATCGGCCGGGCCGAGGCCAAGAGCTTTCTCGCCCCCCTTCCGGTCACCGCCATCCATGGTGTCGGCGCCGCCACCGCCAAACGTCTGGCCGATGACGGCATTACCGTCGTCGGCCAATTGCAGGCTTTGCCCGAGGAGGCGCTGGTAAGCCGCTTCGGAAAGTTCGGCCGGGCGCTGGCCCATGCGGTGCAGGGCGACGATCCGCGCCGCGTCGTGCCTGACCGTCCGGCCAGAAGCATCTCGGCCGAAACCACCTTTCGGCGGGATCTGTCGGACCTCGAGGCACTGGCCGAGGCGCTCCGCAGCCTGACGGAGCGGGTCCAAGACCGCCTGAAGCGCGCCCGGCTGGCCGGGGGAACCGTGGTTCTGAAGCTGAAGACCGCCGATTTCCACAGCCGCACCCGCCAGGATCAGTTGCCCCATCCGACGCAGCGGGCCGAGGTTATCTTCCAACACGGGCTGCAACTGTTGCGCCGGGAAATCGACGGACGCGCCTTCCGGCTTATCGGCATCGGCGTCGACCGACTGGTTCCCGCCGAGGCGGCGGATCCCCCGGACCTGTTCGCCGCAAGTTAAAGCGGTTCATTTTTCTTGCTTTTGATCGGCAAAGCGGCAAAGTCCCGAAATCAACCCTGGGATCTCGGTGATCTGCATCGCCCGGCGGTTGACGCGCTGCGCGGGGGTGCGCAGTGCCACCGACATGATTGGAGACATCGATGCCGAACGGCACGGTAAAATGGTTCAATGCCACAAAGGGTTATGGGTTCATCGCGCGGGACGACGGGGGCGCCGATGTCTTCGTGCATATCTCCGCGGTCGAACGCTCGGGCCTCAACGGCCTCAACGAAGGCCAGAAGGTCTCGTTCGATGAAGAACTCGACGCCAAGAAGGGCAAGACCTCGGCGGTCAATCTCAAGGCAATTTAGGTCCAGAGGAAACACTCATGAACAAAAGCGAACTCGTCAGCAAGGTGTCCGAACTCTCGGGCCTGACCAAAGCCGACGCCGACAGCGCCACCGACGCCGTATTCTCATCCATCACTGCCGCGCTTAAGGGCGGCGACGATGTGCGACTGGTCGGCTTCGGAACCTTCTCGGTTTCGGCCCGCCCGGCACGCACCGGCAAAAACCCGCAGACCGGGGCGGCGGTGGCCATCAAGGCCAGGAAGGCCCCGAAATTCGCAGCAGGCAAAGCCCTGAAGGACGCGGTGAACGGCGACGCGACCGGAACAGCGGTAACCACGGCGTCGGGTTTGCAGATCATGGACGCAAAGGCCGGCGACGGCGCCCTGCCCCGCCGCGGCCAGATTTGCGTCATGCATTACACCGGATGGCTTTATCAGGATGGTGTCAAAGGCCGGAAGTTCGACAGTTCCCGCGACCGCGGCGCGCCATTCGAATTTTCCATCGGCGTCGGTCAGGTCATCGGCGGCTGGGATGAAGGTGTCGCCTCGATGAAAGTCGGCGGCCAGCGCACCCTCATCATTCCCCCCGGCCTCGGCTATGGGGCCCGCGGCGCCGGTGGCGTGATACCGCCGAATGCGACGCTGATCTTCGACGTCGAATTGCTCGGGCTGAAGGGTTAAGACCCCGTCAGCCGCCGGTAGGCGGCGGTTCCCAGGTCGACGATTTGACCGACACGCACACGGGATCCGCCGTCCACACCGGGCCAGGCCGTGCCCCGATAATCATCGATCGCCAATTGAACGCCGTGCCGGTCGGGCGCGATGGCGGCGTTCCTTTCCGCCTGGGTCTCGGGATACAGTCCGAACAGCAGGGCCCCCATCATCAGCACCACCGATACGGCCATCATCCAAACCGGGTTCTTTGACATCATCTGACCTTCCAACGGCGGATGTGGACCACCGGCACCCCTTGCGCCAGCCCACATATCCAATCATCAGGATGACCAGATAACGGCCAATCTTGTCCGGAAGATGGCAGAATTGTTTCATTTGATTACTTCGGTTTCGGGCGGTGATGCCGGTCACATCAGAAGTGGCCAGGATGTTTTATATTTTCAGTCCAGGGAGCTTCTTGAGAGTTCCGTTGGCAAAGAGCCTTTGACCATGAAGACTATCAAATTCGACAGCGGCACGGTGATCTTTGACCAGGGTGATTTCGGTGATTTCGCCTATGTCGTCAAAACCGGCCTTGTCCAGATCGTCAAGGTCGCCCAAGGCGCCCGCACCGTCATCGGTGATGTCGGACCCGGGGGATTGTTCGGTGAAATGGCGCTGATCGATAATGCGCCCAGGATGGCCTCGGCCGTTGCGACGGAACCGACGACCTGCATCCTGGTTCCCTCCGGCGCCTTCGAAACCAAGGTAGCCGCCTCCGATCCACTGACCAGGACGGTTATCGGCGTTCTCATGCGGAATTTGCGATCCCTGGCGGACCGAGTCAACGACCCGCCGCCCCGCCTCGCCAATGCCTCCTGCTATATCGGTTTGCCGCGGTTCCTTCCCGAACAGGCCAGCGCCACCCTGCAACGGGCCTATGAGGTCATGGACACGCCCATCCGCTCGGCGCGGCTCGCCCTTGAGGCATTGCGATCCATGCTGGGTACCGCGGGCGAGACAGCCTTATTCGGCGAAACGCTGTTCGACCAGATCCGGCGGGCCGCGGCCAACCGGAAACTGCCCAAGGCTGCGGCCGAAGCGGCTGAGACACTCCGTGGTCTCGGCTTTGACCAGTCACTCGGGTCCTCGATCTGGGACACTCCCGCCAAGGCGTCCGAGGAAGCCGCGCATCTTCGCGAGTTCGTCGCCCAGGTTGCCCAATACCTGTTCGCCACACCGGGCGAATTCGCCGCCCTGCGCGATGATCGCCGCAAGCGGTTGTTGGCCGCCAGGGCCGCCGACCGCCAGCCGGCGGCGTCGACGATCTCGCTGCTCAGCCGGGCGCACCGGTCCCAACCCAGCCGCCCCCCCACCAGGAAAGGTCCCAAGATCTCTCCGCCGCGGGTTTGGCCGCGCTAACCCTGTCATTTCATCGACTGGATCAGGCGCTCCAATCCATCCAGGAAGCGCGACCGGTCCTGCCTGGTGAAACCGGCCGGGCCTGAGGTCATCTGCCCCGTATCGCGCAACTGGGTCATCAGATCACGCATCGCCACCGCCATGCCGATGGAATTGCCGTCGAACGCCCGCCCCCGGTGATCGATGCCGCGGGCCCCTTTCGCCAGGCAACGGGCGGCCAGAGGAACGTCGCCGGTGATCACGATGTCGCCGGCAACGATCTGTTCGACGATGCGGTCATCCGCCTTGTCGAGGCCTTCGTCGGCGACAACCTGGTCGACCAGCGGGTGCTGCAGACCACGGATCCATCGGTTGCCGATCAGGGTAACCGGCAAACTGTGGCGTTCGGCAACGCGCACCACCTCGTCTTTGACCGGACAGGCGTCGGAATCAACGAAAAGCCGCATGGCACACCCACTTCTTACAGGTCAACAGCATCCCCATTCGCGGACGACGAAAGTCTCGGCTCTTGGCCTGGGTCTGGTTACCGGCTTGCCCAAACCGGCGTCTATACCGGGAAATGCACCGCCAGCCAAACTGTCGGCCGCTCGGGGTCGGTCCATTCCACCCGATGCCGCCGATGCGGCGGGATCAGCAGATAGTCACCGGGGCCCAATCGCATCGCATGATCATCGCCTTCAAACAGCAGTTCGGCCGACCCCGACACCACCAGAACCCATTCCGCCTCCGCTTGGTCGTACCAGAATCCGGTCGGGCTGGCCTGGCCGGTGGAGACGATGCGTTCGATGCGGACCCCGCCCGCCATGGCGAGGATGGCCACGGCCTCTTGGGCCGATCCGGCGTCGATATCGGCGAACAGATTTGACGGCATCGTCTTCATTGCGGCCCGCTTAATGTCATCGGTCGATCTGATGATCGCATCATCGGCGCCGCCGGTCATCGGCATGATCAAGACCCGCGTTGCCAAACCACCCTGCCGTCGAGAATGGTGGCCGCCACCTCGGTTTCGGCCATCTCGTCGGCGGGCAGGGCAAGCGGATCGCGATCGAGCACCGCCAGATCGGCCAGCAGGCCGGGCGCGATGGCGCCCTTCAGATCTTCCTCAAAGCCGGCGAAGGCCGGACCTGCGGTATACAGCCCGATGGCCTGGGCCGGCGTGATGCCTTCCCCCGGCGCCAGGACGGCACCATCGGCCAGGCGTCGGGTCACCGCTGTCCGTATGGCGGCGAAGGGGGAACTGGAGGTCAGTGGCGAGTCGGAACCGAAGGCCACGGCAATGCCGGCCCGCATCAGCGCATTCAGCGGCAGGATCCAGTCGGCGGGATGGCGGTGCGCCGTCCCCCAGGAAAATAACAGGTTCGGCTGGGGGACCACCACGGCACCGGCGCCAGACAGGCGCGTCAGCAGAAAGGGCGGGCAGAGCGGGCAATGTTCGAGACGCGGCCGCCGACATGCCTCCGTCGTCGAGGCGACGACGTGGTCCAGGGCATCCAGCGCCCCTTCCAGCATCGACAGATCGGGAACGTGGAAAGACAGCTGAAAGCCGGCACAATGGGCG
>DUZF01000305.1 GCA_013349665.1 Rhodospirillaceae bacterium
AATTCCGATCGTGATCTGATCCGATCCCTGGCGCGCCGTCTGGCCGAAGACGGTCCGGAGGCATCGAGGCTGCGCGCGGCAGTCAGCCAGGCAACCGCCGGCGAACCACCCAAAAAGGGCGGCATCCTGGCCGCGCTCCGACGTTCTCCTCTGGTCGGCGCGGATCTCGATCTCAGCCGCCCAGGTGACGCCGGGCGTAAAGTCCGTATTTGATGCGCTATCTGCTCGACACCAATATCATCAGCAATATTACGAAGCCGGCGCCCTCGGAGTCCTTGCGCGGCTGGTTGGGCGAGCAGAATGACGAGGATCTATTCATTGCGTCGCTGACGCTCGCCGAAATCCGCCGAGGGGTCCTTGAAAAGCCGGCCGGTAAACGCCGCGATCAGCTTGAAGTCTGGTTCTCGGGACCGGAGGGGCCGCAGGCGCTGTTCGCCGGTCGCGTGCTGCCATTCGATGAGAACGCCGGCCTGATCTGGGCGCGGCTCATGGCGAACGGTAGAACCCTGGGCCGACCACGCAGCGCCCTCGACATGATCATCGCCGCCGTGGCCGAAGCTCACGGTTGCACGGTGGTTACCGATAATGAGAAGGATTTTTTCGACATTCAGGTCATCAATCCCCTGCGGGGAGCCGTGCGCTGAAAGTCTGTTCCATCCTGCTTCCACCTCTGGCGGCCGATGGCTGCCGGGTCATGACCGCCGCGGATCGAGCGAGCGCTGCAGGCCGTCTCCCACCAGGTTGAACGACAGCACGGTGAGGAAGATCATCAGTCCCGGCCAGACCGCCAGCATCGGGGCGCTGCCCAGCAGGTCCAATGCCCCGGACAGCATGTTGCCCCAGCTGGGCAGCGGCGGCTGCACGCCGAGGCCGAGGAAGGACAGGGCGCTTTCCAGCAGGATGATGTTGCCCACCGACAAGGTGGTGGCGACGATCACCGGCGAGACCACATTGGGCAGCAGATGGCGGATCATGATGCGGGCCGGACCGGCGCCCAGGGCCTCGGCGGCGCGGATGAACTCATGGGACTTGACCGACAGGGTGGCGGCGCGCACCAGCCGGGCGACGGTGGTCCAGCCGACCAGGGCGATGATCACCACGGTGCGGGCAAGGCCGCCGCCCGGCGACCTCAGGACCTCGGCCGGCAAGCCCAGCTTGGCCGGGTCGACCGCCGACAGCACGATCAGCAGGGGCAGCAGCGGCAAGGCGATGACGCCGTCGGTGAGCCGCATCAGCAGGGCGTCGACGGTGCCGCCGCGGTAGCCGGCGAGCAGGCCGACCAGCGTGCCCAGCAGGGCCGCCACCAGGGCGGTCGACAGGCCGATGGCCAGCGACACCTGGCTGCCGCTCAGCAGGCGGGCCAGCAGGTCGCGGCCCACCTCGTCGGTGCCCAGCGGATGGCCGGACGAGGCCGGCGCCAGCTGCGCCGCCAGGTCCAGGGTTTCGGCATCGATGCCGAGCAGGGCCTGCAGCGGCTGGGCGGCAAGGGCAAGGGCGGTCAGCAGCAGCAGGACGATGGCGCCGAAGGCCGCCGGGGGATGGCGCAGCAGCCGTCTCATGCGTGGCGGATCCTGGGATCGAGCAGGCGATACAGCAGGTCGGCCAGCATGCTGCCGGCCAGGGTCAGGGCGGTGGCCAGCATCAGGGCGGCCAGCGCCAGGTTGTAATCGTTGCCCATCACCGCGTCGTAGATCAGCTTGCCCATGCCGGGATAGGCGAACACCGTCTCGGTGACCAGGACGCCGGAGAACAGGGTGCCGAGATCCAGCGCCAGGATGGTCACCACCGGGATCATCGCATTGCGCAGCGCATGGCCGAGCACCACCTGCGGCCAGGACAGTCCCTTGGCCCGCGCCGTGCGGATCCAGTCCTGGGACAGGGCATTGATCATCGCGGAGCGCATATAGCGCATGTAATGGCCGAAGCCGGCCAGGGCCAGGGCCGCCACCGGCAGGGCCAGATGGCGAAGGCGGTCGCCGCCGCCGCCGTCGCCCACCGTTTCGACTCCCGAGGCGGGCAGCCAGGCCAGCCCCACCGCGAAGATCATGATGAGCACCAGACCGAGCCAGAACACCGGCAGCGAAATGGCGGCGAAGGCCGTCAGGTTGAGGGCGTAGTCGAGCGGCCGGCCGGCCTTCAGCGCCGCCGCGACGCCGGCCGGCAAGGCCAGCAGCAGGGCCAGGCAGAGGCTGCAGGTCATCAGGGCGACGGTATTCCTGAGCGGCGGTCCCAGGGCCTCGGCCACCGGTTGCGCCGACAGTCGCGAAAATCCGAGATCGCCCCCCAGCGCCCCGGCCAGCCAGTGCCAGTAGCGATCGACCAGTGGCCGGTCGATCCCATAGACGGCCTTCAGCCGGGCCACATCCTCGGCGGTCATGGTCGGCGAGCCGGCGGCCATCAGCTGGATCGGGTCGCCCGGCATCAGCCCCATCAGGCCGTAGACCAGGAACGACATGACCAGCAGCACCAGCGCCGCCTGCGCCAGGCGAAGGAGCAGGGGACGGATCATCGGGGCCTGCCCTCGACGCGCCAGTTCTCCACCCACAGGGTGGTGGGATACTGATGCCCCGTCGGCTCCACGCCCTTCAGCCAGACCGGCAGGATGAAAGGGTCGGAGCGGAAGGTCAGCGGCAGTTCCGGCAGGTCCTCGGCATACAGCGCCTGCAGCTGCGACCACAGGGCGCGCCGCTTGTCGCGGTCCAGTTCGACCTCGATGGCGTCGATCAGGCGGTCCATGGCGGGGTTGCGGTAGCCGCCGGCGTTCTCGCCCGACCAGTTGTTGGCGGCGGTCGGCACCATGTCGGAGCGCAGCATGCTGCGCGGCACGTTTTCCGGCGACGACACCCAGGCGAACAGCGCGAGGTCGGGGAAGGCATGTTTCAGCACGGTGTCGCCGAAAAAGGTGCGGGCCGGCTGGTTGCGCAGGGTGACCTCGATGCCGAGGCGCTTCCAGGCCTGCTGGGCCACCAGCTCCATGACCTCGCGGTTGCGCATGCCGGCGGTGGTCATCAGCTCCAGCGACAGCTGGCGGCCGCCGGCGTCGCGCCGCTTGCCGTCCGGTCCTGCCGGCCAGCCGGCGGCATCGAGCAACCGGGCGGCCTCGGCCGGGTCGTAGGGGTAGCTGCGGACCTTGGGGTCGTAGCACCAGTCCAGCGGGTTGACCAGGCTGTTGGACACCGCCTGATGGCCCTGGAACAGCTGTTGCACCATGGTTTGCCGGTCGAGGCCATAGAGCAGCGCCTGACGCAGCCGGCGGTCGGCCAGTGCCGGATTGTCCATGTTGACGGTGATGTGGTCATGCACCAGCCCCGGCTTGTAGGTCACCACCCATTCGGGACGGTGCTTCTTTTCGAAGGCCAGTGCGGCATCGACGGTCATGCCCAGTTCGCCGGCCACCATGTCGATGCCGCCCGACAGCAGATTGGCCTCGATGGCCGGCGAGGCCTCGATGGCCTTGACGACGATGCGGGGGAAGGCGGGCTTGGCGCCATACCAGGCGGCGTTGGGTTCCAGCACCACATACTGGCCGCGCACCACCTGGGCGATGCGATAGGGGCCGACATAGAGGCCGGGATTGGTGGTGTCGGTCTCGTAGAGGCTTCTGGTGCGGTATTCCGCCGGCTTGGCGAAGGCGGCGGCCTCGAGATGGGCCGGCAGCAGCTGGAAGTCGTTGATGGCGTTGTAATCGAAGGTCAGCCGGTCGAAATGCAGGGTGAAGGTCTTGTCGTCCCTGACCTCGATCCTGACGATCCGGCGAAACAGTTCGCCGCTGGAGACTCCGGTTTCGGGATGTTTCCCCACCTCCCAGGTGAACAGGGCGTCCTTGGCGGTTACCGGCACGCCGTCGCCCCAACGGGCCTCGGGATGGATGGAATAGGTGATGGCCAGGCCCGGCTTGCCGTCGGGCAGGGTCTCCCTGACCGCTCCGCCGTTCTCCAGCGTCGGCAACCGCGTGCACAGCATGCAGGCCAGCTGCCAGTCCTTGTCGTAGACGGTCAGCGGCCGCAGCGCGAAGCCAAGGATGTAGTTCTTGGCCAGCATGCTGTTGATCAGTGGATTGAAATTGGCCGGAAATTGTGAAATGCCGATGGTCAGCGGCATGGTTTCGGCCCCGGCCGGCGCGGCGAGGCGGAGGGTCAGCAGCAGGAAGATCCAGGCGAGGGCGGCGCGCATGTTCACCATTGGCGTTCCGGGGCAATTCAGGCCCCCCATCTGTAACCGGAAGCGACGAATGAAACCATATGTTACCGGATTTTCCTGCCCTGACTGGTCTGTCGCGCTATACTGCCCGGCATGACTGAGCAGGGTGCGGCGCATATTCTGGTGGTTGACGATGATCGCGAGATTCGCGATCTGCTGGCGCGCTTTCTCATCAAGCATGGCCTGAAGGTCTCCACCGCCCGCGACGGCAAGGAAATGGCCAAGACGATGGAGCGCAGCAGCATTGACCTGCTGGTGCTCGACCTCATGCTGCCGGGCGAGGACGGTCTGTCGCTGATCCGCAAATTGCGCGCCACCTCGACCATCCCGGTGATCATGCTGACCGCCATGGGCGAGGACGCCGACCGCATCGTCGGCCTGGAAATGGGGGCCGACGACTATCTGCCCAAGCCGTTCAATCCACGCGAATTGCTGGCCCGCATCAAGGCGGTGTTGCGTCGCATCAACCCGCCGCGCCCGGCCGGCGCCGCGGTCGGCGACATCGCCCGCTTCGACGGCTGGACCCTTGAACTGGGGCCGCGGCGCCTGCTCTCCCAGGATGGTGCCGAAGTGGAATTGTCCACCGGCGAATATGAACTGCTGCATGCTTTCATCACCCATCCGCGCCGGGTGCTGAGCCGCGATCAGCTGCTTGACCTTGCCCGCGGCCGCTCGGCGGTGCCCTTCGACCGCAGCATCGACATCCAGGTCATGCGCCTGCGCCGGAAGATCGAGGCCGATCCGAAAGAGCCGCGCCTGATCAAGACGGTACGTGGCGGCGGTTATATTTTCGCCGCTGAAATCACCTCATGAGGCGCCTGGTCCGGCGCCTGTGGCCGGACAGCCTGGTCGGCCGCACCCTGGCGGTGCTGTTCGCCGGCCTGCTGCTGACCCAGCTGGCCGGCATCCTGATGTTTTCCAATTATCGCTTCGAGGCCACCAGCCGTCTCGGCCGCAATCTGGCGGCGGAACGCATCGCCTCGGTCGTTCAACTGGTCGAGGAAGGCTCGGCCGACGACCGCGCCCGGGTCATCCGCACCAGCGACCGGGCCGGTTTGCGCATCGGCTGGGCCGTCATGCCGCTGACCACCGGCGACGGCGACGAAGGCTCGCAGGACATTCGCGACGAGTTGCTGCGCCGCCTGCCCAATCACGAAATTCATGCCGACACCCATCAGCATCACCGGCCGCCGCCACCGCCCGACGAAGGACCTCCCGGCGGCTATCCTTGGTTCGGGCCGCCGCCGGGCCATATGCGCCCGCCGGAGGTTCGCGTGGCGGTGCGCATCGGTGACGGGACCTGGCTGAATTTCCTGATCCCGCACCAGCATCCGGAATCGTTGTGGCAGCCGGAGTTCTTCGGTCCCCTGGGGGCCGGACTGCTGGTCGTCCTGGTATTGTCGGTGCTGGCGGTCCGCCGGGCCGCCAAGCCTCTGAATCAGCTGGCGGCGGCGGCCGAGCGCCTGGGACGCGACGTCGCCACCGCGCCTATCCCTGAGGCCGGTCCGCGCGAGGTACGCGCCGCCGCCCAGGCGTTCAACCGGATGCAGGCCAGGCTGCGCCGCTTCATCGACGACCGCACGCAGATGTTCGCCGCCATCAGCCATGATCTCAGGACCCCGATAACCCGCCTCAAGCTGCGCGCCGAATTTGTCGAGGACGACGAGCAGAGGCAGAAGATGCTGGCTGACCTCGACGAAATGGAAGGGATCATTTCCTCGTCGCTGGCCTTCGCCCGCGACGACGCCGCCCGCGAAGCCAGGCGCCCGATCGATATCGGGGTCTTCCTGCAGCAACTGGCCGACGACTTCGATCTGCCTTACCACGGGCCGGACAGCCTGATCGTCGAGGTCGGCGAAATCGGCATGCGCCGGGCCCTTGCCAATCTGCTCGACAACGCCAGGAAATATGGCCAATCACCACGTCTCAGCGCGGAACTGACCGATGGCCTGATGCATGTGTTCGTCGATGACGACGGACCGGGCATCCCGGAGGAGGAACTGGAACGGGTGTTTACCCCGTTCTACCGCCTCGAGACCTCACGCAACCGGTCTACCGGCGGAACCGGCCTGGGCCTGGCCATTGCCCGTTCCGCCGTGCGCGCCCATGGCGGCGACATCGTCCTTTGCAACCGCGCGGACGGCGGCCTCAGGGCGCTGGTCAGCTTTCCCGCTTAGGCGTTTATCCGTGTATTGACCCAAACAATAGGTTCACCCAGTGGGGCCGGCGTCCCTGCCGGCCTTTTGATTTTTCAGTAGGGCCGGCGTCCCTGCCGGCCTTTTGATTTTTCAGTAGGGCCGGCGTCCCTGCCGGCCACTGGGGCGCTAAGCGGCGGAAATAGTGGATTTTTTGCACTATCCGCACACCGGAAGGGACGCCGGTGCCACTCGTACCTTTTGAATGAGCCAGTGCCCTAGTGCCGCATGTCCTGCCCGCCGCCGCCGGCGATCGGCCGTCCGCCAAAGGCCGGCTTCTGGGTTTCGGCGGCGATCTGGCTGGCCCGTTCGCCCAGCGGCGTCACCGCGTCGCTGGCCACCCGGCTCGACATGCTGAAAATCCGGGCGCTTTCGGCAAGCAAGGTATCCACCGTCTCTTTGACGAAGTCACGCTGCACGCCGACCATGTCCTCCACCGTGCGGCATTCCATCAGGTTGCTGGCCAGTTGCATGCCGAGGCGGACCGACTGCTGGGTCAGGTTGGAAATCTCCCAGCTGACCTCCTGCAGCCCTTGGGCGAGGCGGGCGCTCGACTGCAGCAAGGCGTCGAGATCGGCCCGCGAGAAGTCGGTGAGTTCCCGGTAGGCCTGGGTGGAGGCGGTCAGCAGGGTCTGTCCCTGCTCTTCCTGCCGGCGCGCCAGATCGCCGACCCGGCTGATGCCATGATCGGCGAGACGGCGGTTGGTTTCGGCCGTCTGGCGGATGGCGTCCTCGGCCTCAGCCGCTGCCGCTTCGAGGGGGTTTTGCGGCTGTTCGCCGCGGGATTTGCGCTCGTCGGCCTTCTCGTTGCCTTGCGGCCTGCCTCCGGAGTCGTGTCCACCGGCCGCTTCGTCCTTTCTGTTCGCCATTTTGCTGGTCCCTTGCTGCCGTTGCCATTGATCGGCGGGCACGCAAAGGCGCACCCTCCCCCATTGCCAACTGCAAAACAGGGAGGACGGCCGAAAGGTTCCAGATCGTCAGGCGAACAGACGGAAGATCACATTTCCTTGGCGCCGACGGTGGTGGCCATGATCACCACCGTGAACAACACCAGGGTCAGCGCCAGCCCGAGATACAGGGCATAGGACAGAGCGCCGATCTTGAAGACGGCGATGCCGAGGAACAGGCCGAGATAGACCACCAGTCCGATAAGGGCGATGACCAGGGATCCGAGGGTCTTGGCGGTGGCGGACATGTGATCTCCTCTAGTACGAACCCTTATTCTTTAGTCCATTTTCCTGCCCTTTGTCCATATGCCCTTGAAGAACATCGGGGCATTTCGCGCGTTGACCGGGCATGGAGACGCCGCCACGCCTGTACAACCTGTTCCCGCTGTTGGCCGGCGATGTGGACGGCTGGCGCGGCCATCTGCGGCGCATCGCCGCCATGGGGTTCGACTGGATCTATCTGAACCCCTTTCATTATCCGGGGTTCTCGGGAAGCCTCTACGCGGTCAAGGATCATTACGAGATCAATCCCCTGTTCCGCGGCGACAGCCGGGTCCCGGCGGCTGAGCTGTTGAGCGGTTTTGCCCGGGCGGCGGCCGAGCAGGGGCTGAAGGTGATGATGGATCTGGTGGTCAACCACAGCTCCAGGGATGCCTTGCTGGTTGTCGATCATCCCCAGTGGTTTGCCCGTGACGCAGCCGGCGCCCTGGTCTCGCCCACCGCCGTCGATGCCGGTGAACCCGGCGGCCTCGTCCGTTGGGGTGATCTGGCGCGGCTGAACTTCGCCGACCCGGCACGGCACCCGGCCATCGGCGGCTATTTCGCCGAGCTGGCGCTGTATTACCTCAGGCTCGGTTTCGCCGGTTTTCGCTGCGATGCCGCCTATCAGGTCCCCGCCGGGCTGTGGCGCTTGTTGATCTCGGCGGTCAAGGCCGAACGGCCTGACGCGGTATTCGCCGCCGAAACCCTGGGCTGCACCCCCGCGCAGGCGGTCGAAGTCGTCGGTGCCGGCTTCGATTTCCTGTTCAACAGTGCCAAATGGTGGGACTTCCGCGACGACTGGTTCCTGCGCCAATACGATCAGTTCCGTCATCTGGCCCCCTCCATCGCCTTTCCCGAAAGCCATGACACGCCGCGCCAGGCCGCCGCCGCCGCCGATGCCGCCGATGCCGAACGCCAGGCCCGCCGCATGGTGCTGCTGGCGCTGTTCGCCGCCACCGGCTGGATGATGCCCATCGGCTTCGAATTCGGCTTCCGCCGTAGGCTCGACGTGGTGGCCAGCCGACCCGCCGACTGGGAGGAGCCGTGGTTCGACCTGTCGGCCTGGATCGGCGCCGTCAACGGCCTCAAGGCGACGGTGCCGGCCCTGGCCGAGGAAGGGATGATGGAGCAGCTGTCGGCGGACGGCGACGATCTGGTCCGGCTGGCCCGCCATGACCGGGCGGGCGGCGACTGCGTCACCCTGCTGGTCAATTGCGGCGCCACCCCGCGCACCGCCGAAATCTCCGGCGACCTGCTGGACCTTTCCGGCGGGCAGGCGGCACCGGCACCGCTCCGCCTCACCATCGCGCCGGGAGAGGGCCGGCTGTTGCGCCGGCCGCCGGTCGCCCGGACCGGTGGCGCCATTGTCATCGAGGCGGTGGAGCCGGAGATCGCCGCCGCCCGCTATGCGGTCAAACGCCTGGCCGGCGAGGTGGTGGAGGTGTCGGCCGACATCTTCACCGACGGCCACCAGTGTCTCGCCGGGCGGCTGCTGCATCGCGCCGCCGGCGCCGGGGCGTGGCAGGAGGCGCCGCTGGCGCCGCTGGACAATGACCGTTGGCACGGGGCCTTCGCGGCGCCGGTGCCGGGGCGCTGGCAGTTTACCCTCGAGGCCTGGGTCGACGCCTTCGAAACCTGGCGGCAACGGGCCGAGAAGAAGGCCGCCGCCGGTCAGCCGATGGGCCTCGACCTTGCGGAAGGCTGCGCCCTGGTGGAGCAGGCGATGGGACGGGCCGCCGGCCGTCACCATGAACGGCTGCGCCGGGTGGTGGAGGCGTTCGCCGAGGCGTCCGACGATGCCCAGCGTCTCGGGCTGCTGCTGTCCAATCTGCTGCGCCAGACCATGGCCGCCTGTCCCGACCGCTCGCGCGCCGTGCGCTACGAACGGGTCCCGGAGGTGATCGTCGACCGGCCGGGCGCCGGCTTCGCCGCCTGGTACGAAATGTTTCCCCGCTCGCAGGGCAGCCTGCCCGGGCGCGGCGCCGGTTTCGCCGATTGCCAGGCCCGGCTGGCGGAGATCCGGGAAATGGGCTTCGACGTGGTGTATCTGGTACCGATCCATCCCATCGGCCGGTTGTGCCGCAAAGGGCCGGACAACAGCCTGCCGGCCGGCCCCGGCGATCCGGGCAGTCCCTACGCCATCGGCGCCGCCGAGGGCGGTCACCGGGCGATCCATCCCGAGCTTGGCGACCTCGCCGATTTTCGTGCCTTCGTCGCCGAGGCCGCTCGGCTCGGCCTGGAGGTGGCGATGGATCTGGCGGTGCAATGCGCCCCCGACCATCCCTGGGTGAGCGAGCATCCGGAATGGTTCCAGCTGCGCGCCGACGGCAGCATCCGCCATGCCGAGAATCCGCCCAAA
>DUZF01000112.1 GCA_013349665.1 Rhodospirillaceae bacterium
GTAGAGCTGGCCGTCTTTTCGCCGGCCGCAGATTTCACCCTGCCATTTGCCGGTTTTGTCGATGCTGGCCCACATGGCGGCATAGAAGGCCTTGTCGTGACGGCCCGACTTCAGCAACCGCGGCGTATGGCCGATGACGTCGGCCGCCTCGTAGCCGGTGTTGTCGCAGAAGGCCTGGTTGACCTGCAGGATCACCTCGTTGGCATCGGTGATCATCATGCCTTCCTGGGCCTCGAAGGCGGCGGCGGCGATACGCAGATCGGCTTCGGCCGATTTCAGCCGGGAGACGTCGGTTTGCGTGATCACGACACCATCTTCGGCGTATTTGCCCAGCGGCAAAACGACGATCGAATACCAGCGTTTATCTCGCGGCCAATCAGTGGAATGTTCCATCCGGAACACCGGCTTGCGGCCATCCAGGACCGCGCCGATGCCGGCCAGCGCCCGCGCCGCGTCGTTCGAGCCGGCGGCGGCGCTGGCCTGGCAGGCCGCCAGGTAATTGGCGCCGATGCCGATATTCGGTGGGTAACGCCCGCTGATCTCGCCATTGCGCGCCAGGAAATCGCGCCAGGGTTCGTTCACCGCGGCGATGACCCCCTGACGGTCGAGGACGACGATTTCCGGCGCAACGGAATCGATGATGGCCTGTTTGAACTTTTCACTCTGTTCCAGTTGTTCAACCGACCGGCGGCGTTCACCCATCCGCTGCAGCAAAATCCGCATGGCCAACAGGACCAGGGCGATCATCACGGCGGCGGCTATGACGATGTGGACCGTCTCGCTCCGCCATTCCGCCAGGTAGTCGTCTTCGGCAAACCCGACCAGGATGTAATAAGGCTGTCCCGGTATTTTTCGAACATGCGCAAGCCGTCGGACGCCGTCCACCGCGGCGGTATAGTCGAATTGAGCTTCCGGCAGGCCGAGTCCGATGGCCGCACGAAACTGATCATTGATGACCACTTTGCCGAGAGGGTCTTCGGGACCGTTGACGACGGGAAAACGTGCCGCCAGTTGCAGGTTCGTATGATACAGGGCGACCACGCCGCCGCGGCCGAGATCAAGGGTCGAAAAAGCCTTGATCAGGTTTTTTATCGGGATCGGGCCGTAGACCGTGCCGCCGAAGGACCCATCCGCTTCGGTGATCCGCCGCGCCACCACGATAATCCATTGTTGGGCGGTAATGCCGAACACCGGCGGACTGACGAACAACCCGATCTCGGGATGATCGCGCAGATATTTGAAGTCTTCGCGTTCGGAAAGATCCGCCTCCCGGCTGTTGATGGTGCTGACGCCGAAGCGCCGCTTGCCGTCCGCGCCGAAGATGCGGAACCCGACCGAATTCGGATTGCGCTGGTCCTGTCGGGCGATGTTCTCGAGGATCCTTTGTTCGTCCCAGGAGCCGCGCTTCCTTTGGTCAGCCAGTTCGTCCAGAACGCCGCGAAGGCCGAAATCGATCTTTTCGATGGTATGGGCGAAATTGTCGGCCAGGGTCTGGGACAGATTGACCGCGGCAATCTCGGCGGTGCGGTGGGCTGACGCGCGGCGGTCAATGATCGTCCATACGACCAGCAGCAAGATGGCGGCGATAAGGAAGAGTCCGCCACCAAGGATCGGCGCGATTCCCGTCCAGCGTGCGGCGACGGGTGAACCCGAAGGTAATGCGGGCCCTTCGCCGTCAACCTGCATGATGCTTCATTGTCGCCGCCTTGTGCTTTTATTATTAAAAATATTTTAACAATTAAAGACTACGGCTAATTTTCCCTGGTGGCAACGCCCTCTGTTGCAAGCCGATTGCGAAAATGTAGACTTATGTTTTGGCCAGAGGATAGCCGAGGCGGAAGGCTCCCCAATGGCGGCCTTTGACGGTTATGGGGGCGGCTGCGTCCTTGACGACGACGATTTCATCTCCCCCCAGGTTGCGGAGATAGGTCTGCAGCAACAGTTCCGTGGTGTTGCGGGCCGCAGCCAGATTGACGCGGTCGTCGAAGATCCGCTTGTTTCTGCAGTGGGCGGCGTTCCAGGCGGGATCTTTTCCCTGGCGGAAGGAATGTTTGCGGTTGTGGGCGGGCACATAACCTCTGCGATCCTGCGCCACGGCGTAAATGACGGTGTCGTTCTCAGCAAGAATGGCTTCCTGGATGTCAGGAAGAAGCGCTTCCGCCAGGCCATCGAAACGGGTGGAATATTGTTGCGGATTGGTGCCGGCGATCGGGATATAGGTCTCGTCGAACAGTTCCTCCAGATTGATTTTGCCGCTATCCACCGCCTGTTCAAACAGCTGGGCAATGCGCCGGCTGGAAGCCTGGACCAGGTCAACGAAGTGATGATCCCAGGCATCGGAACCGACCTCCCGGCTTTTTCCCTGGCGATCGGCAGCTTTTGCGAAATCCGGCATCGGCAAGGCATTGGCCTCCATGGCCGTGACTTCGTTGGCAATCTCGGCGGCGCGCGCGACATTTTTCCTGACGGCCTCGTCGAGGGCCGGAAATCCGCCGGCGACATTCAGCAAGGTGCCGATGCGCGTCATCCGCATGGTCATTGCCGCGCCGATGCCGAACGGCAGGCCGAATTTGCCGGCGATAATGTTGCTGCCGTAGTCGATCAGATCCTGCACGGCACAGTCGATCAAAGAGCGGACGCTGGTCTTGACCGCACCCTCGATCTTGCGCAAGCGGCTGAGATCCGAATCCGAGCAGCCATAGGCTTCGACGCGATCTTCCGCCAGGCTGATCAGATTGACCAGCCGTTCAGAGGCATCGGCCAGTGCGGCGGCGAATTTCCGCCGCTGGGTCATCCCACGGGTGGTGCCGAGAAGGGCGGAGATCTTTTCGACCAGGCCGGCCGCGGCAAAGGCCCCATCGATGACGGCAAGGGTCTGGGCGGTACAGATGTCGCCGGAAATGTTTGTCTGATTACCGCCCTCAAGCTTTGCCACAAAGTCCTGATCTACCTTGGCAATATGCGCAATCAGCCATTCATAGATAAATTCCGTCAGAACATTACAGGTGTCTGTCTTTTTTGACGCATTCTGTTCGAGGTCTGAAATCTTCTTTATGCAAGCGGCATGGGCGCGCATATGCATATCTTTTTTGTCGTAGTAAAAAGACTGCATAAGATTTTCTTCAAACTGAAAATGCATGACAACGTAATCTTTAAGATCCACGAGGATCTGCCGAATGGGCGCGCTGTCATGTGGAGCCAAAGAGGCCTGATGCAGTCTCCGCAGGAACTCAAACAATGCCTGATGCTGGCTGTCGATGTCATAATGACCGGTTTCGATGGCTTTTGACCATTCGAAAACCTGAACTCCCGGCACGCTCGACAGCGCTGTGTTCAAGGGGCCTGGCTCCACAATGCCGTGATGGAGAGCGTCGACGGGAGGCCCAAAGCCTGCGCCAGGACCGATGACAACTGTATTACGATCTATCTATATCTTTCTATATAAATCGGCGAGCGACGAACAACCTTTGCGTTAAAATTGAAACATTCTCTCGGATTGGTCTCCGGCGTCAGGTCTGCATGGCGTATGCGTCGAAAGCCTCCAACGGCAGTGGGCGGCTGAAGAAATAGCCTTGATAGGCGTGGCATCCCGAGTCGGCCAGGAACTCCCGCTGCTCGGCGGTTTCCACGCCCTCGGCGATGCAGTCCAGTCCCAGGCTCTGGGCCAGCGAAACAATGGTCTTGGCAATCGCCGCGTCGTTGGGGTCGCTGAGGACGTCACGCACGAAGGATTGATCGATTTTCAACTGGTCCAGCGGCAGACGTTTCAGATAAGCCAGAGATGAATAGCCGGTACCGAAGTCGTCCAGGGAGAAACTGATTCCACGGCTTTTCAGCGCCATCATCTTGGCGATGATCTCCGGTATGTCCTCCACCAACATGCTCTCGGTCAGTTCCAGTTTCAGCCGCCTGGGGTTGACGCCGGTGCGGTTGACGACGCCCAGCACCTGATCGACGAAGTTCGGCTGCCGGAACTGCCGCGCGCTGACATTCACCGACAGAGTGATATGGGCGGTTTCCGCCCGGTTCGCCCAGGCGACGAGCTGCCTGCAGCCGGTCTCCAGCACATAGTCGCCGATGGCCAGGATCAGGCCGGTCTCCTCGGCCAGGGGGATGAATTCGGCGGGAGACACCAGGCCGCGCTCGGGATGGCGCCAGCGGACCAGGGCCTCGGCCCCCATCAGGCGGCCGACGCCGTCGACCTGAGGTTGATAGTGCAGCAGGATCTCGCCTTCCTGGATGCCGTGATGCAAATCGGCTTCGAGGGAAGCGCGGGCCTTCATGGTCTCCTGCAATTCGGGATCGAAGAAACGCAGGGCGTTGCGGCCGGCCGCCTTGGCCTGGTACATGGCGATATCGGCCTGCTTCATCAATTCGTCGATATTGCCGCGCTGTTCGCCGAACAGGGTGATGCCGATGCTGGGCGTGCTGCGAAAGACGTTGCCGGTGATCTGATAAGGCTGGCCAAGGATGGCAAGGATTTTCTGGCCGACGGATTCCGCTTGGGCGGCGGCCTCCTCGGGGTCGCCGCTGAGGTCGGCCAGCACCACGACGAATTCGTCGCCGCCGATGCGGGCCACCGTGTCGACGCCGCGAAAGCTGGTGGTCAGCCGCCGGGCGACTTCCCGCAGCAACAGATCGCCCTGGTCGTGACCATGGGTGTCGTTCACTTTCTTGAAATTATCGAGGTCGACGAACAGCAGGGCTCCCTCGCGCTCATTGCGGATGCTGGCGGCCAGGGCCTGCGACAGGCGGTCGACCAGCAGCCGCCGGTTCGGCAGATGGGTCAGCGGATCATAGAAGGCCAGTTCATTGATCTGGTCCTCGGCTTCCTTGCGCTTGGTGATGTCGCTGAATGTGCCGACATAATGGGTGACCGTTCCGTCGGCGGCCTTCACCGCCGTGATGGTCAGCCATTCGGGGTAGATTTCGCCGTTCTTGCGCCGGTTCCAGATCTCGCCCTTCCAGGTTCCGGTGCTGTTGATGCTGTGCCACAGTGCCGCGTAAAAGGCGTTGTCATGGCGGCCGGAGCGTAACAGGCTGGTACTTTTGCCGACCGCTTCGTCAACCGAATACCCGGTTATTTCGGCAAAGGCCTGATTGACCCGCAGGATGATGCCGGCCGCGTCGCTGATGACGGTGCCTTCCTGCGATTCCATGGCGGTGGCGGCGACCCGCAATTGCTCTTCCGTATGTTTGCGGTCGGAAATGTCACGCGACGCCGCGTAGATATAGTCTTTGCCTTCGATCTTGATGGCGCGGGTGCTGACTTCGACGTCCAGCGCCACACCGTCGCGGCGGCGATGGCGGGTTTCCAGGACCAAAGTGCCCTGATGGTTGATCAGGGCATCAAATCTCGCCTTGAGGGTTTCCCAGGAATCCTGGGTGTTCCAGACCGAAATGTGCAGCCGGCCGATCGCCGACTGGTCCAGGCCGAGCATCTTGAGAAACGCGTCATTGGCCTCCACCAAGGTACCCTCGCTGTCGAGAATATGGATCCCGTCGCTGGAGGTCTTGAGGATGGTCTGCAGCCGCAGCCGCTCGCGCTCAATCGTCTTTCGCGACCGCTGATAGCGGACGACGCGCCAGATCAGATTGGCGAAAAGCTGAACGGTATTGACGTCCTCGTCGTTGTAGTCCGACGCCTTGTTGCCGACCCCGGCCAGCATCACCACCTTGCCGTTCTCGATCACCGGCAGCGATATCAGGCGGTGGAGCGCGGCATGTCCCTCCGGCAAACCGCGCTTGTGCTGGTAGCCGGCATAGTCGTTGAAGACGACCTGTTGGCGCCTGCGCAGGGCGTCCGCCCAGATGCCGGCCTGGTGGACCGGGTAATGCCTGTCGAATAACGCATGGCAGTACACCGCCAGGGTTCGCCGCGACCAGGTGATCAGTTCGATACTCTGTTCGTCTTCGTTGACGAAATGGATGAAGGAAATCGGGCTGTCGGTAAGATCCTCCGCCATCTCCAGGCCGCATTGAATGAACGCCGCCTCGTCCAGGGTCTCGGCCGCTTGCGGCAGTTCGAGAAGGGCGGCGGCGCGGCGGGCCTGCAGGGCCAGGGAGGCCTGGACGGCGTCGATGTCCCGGCCGACCCGGGGCGCCAGCAGCATGATCAGCATCGTTGAGACCAGGATCCCGATGACGGTATGCAGGCCGGCGACGACCGCGGGGTTTTCAATCCCCAATTTTAGGGCGAATTCAACGTCGAAAGTCGATGTCACCAGTGTCAGGACGGCTACGCCGGGCACGAAGGCGCGGATCAGCCGCGAGCGCGTCGACGGACCGCAAAACAGGCCGAAAATCAGCGATCCGGACCGCGGCTGGGTGACGAAGGCGAGGCCAACAAAGATAAACAGGACGGCGGTGGGCAGGGCGATCGGCACCTGGTTGCCGCCATATAGGATGGGGGTGCCGTGCAGATAGCCGATCAGGCAGACCAGGCCGAGGAAAAAGTCGCCGACGGCGCAGACTTCCAGCGCGATCGTCATCGGGCGGTGCCGGCGGCCGGCGGCGGAGAGCAGAAGGGCGGCGCCGCCGAGCAGAAAGCCGAAGGCGGTAATCGGCGACATTTGCCCGAACAGGGCGGCGGGGAAATTGCCGGGATGGGTTGCCCCAAGGAACAGTCCACGGGCGACATCGAAGATCGCACTCGCCGACAGAACCAGTATCGCTCTGGCGCAAGTGAGAAGCGCGACGATTCCCGTCAGCAGGCGTATCAAATTCACCTTGGGCCTGACGGCGTTGCCGAGCAGCGAACTTCCCAGGCCGATAAACAGCAGCGCAGTGCTTGGGGCCATGGGGGCGGCGTAGCTCAGCCATGAGGATAGGATCGTCGATCCTGTCGCGGTGCCGATAAGCGATAAGATGGGAATTGAAATTATTATTACATTGACTGTAAGCGCAACCTGGAGCGCACGGTCTTTCAAAGACTCTTTTGTCTGGCAATTACTAAAGGGAAGGCGAATCTCTTCCAATAACTCCCACCAGGAAAGTCGTTTAGCCTGAATTCTACATCCCCCGGCTGGCCTGAACATTAGTATGGGCCGCCTGGGTCTCGTTAAATATTCCCCCCCTGGTAGAATATCTACCTGTGCCGGGCACTAAGTGAGTCCAACTTTGATGAATAATACTCGCTCCCATGCCATAGACCTACAGAATTGAGGTGCTTTGGTTGACCGGGTCAAGGCAACAACGCCCATTACAAGCCGGGGCATTGCCGTTAGGATGGCTGTAACCCAACCCAGTTTGTCGAGAAAAGCATGAACGCTGATGACCTTCGCGCCCTGCAGGCGCCCCTCAAGGACCGTTACCGGGAGAACGCGCAAACCGCCGTGGTCACCATGGTTGCCCGTGGTGAACTGGACGCCGCCGAAATCGTCTGCAATGTCGACACCGGCAAGGCACTGGTGCGGGCCGGGCTGCATCCGGCCGGCGGTGGCGACGGCAGCCAGGCCTGTTCCGGCAATATGCTGCTTGAGGCGCTGGTCGCCTGCGCCGGGGTGACGCTGAAGGCGGTGGCCACGGCGCTGGCCATCGATCTCAAAGGCGGCACGGTGACAGCCGAGGGGGATCTGGATTTTCGCGGCACCCTGGGGGTGGCCAAGGACGCCCCGGTCGGCTTCAGTGCCATCCGTCTGTCCTTCGATCTGGTCACCGAGGCCCCGGCCGAACAGATCGCCACCTTGACCAAACTGACCGAACGCTATTGCGTCATCTTCCAGACCCTGAACAAGCCCCCGCCCTTGACCCTCGACGTCAGCGCCCATGGCTGAGAGGTCCTGATGCTTCAGCCCATCGCCTATGCCGACGCCACGCTGCGGCGCATCCTAGCCTCCACCCGCACCATCGCCCTGGTCGGCGCTTCCGCCAATTGGAACCGGCCCAGCTATTTCGTCATGAAATATCTGTTGAACAAGGGATACCGGGTGATCCCGGTCAATCCCGGGCTGGCCGGGCAAAAGCTGCTGGAGCAGACGGTGTACGCCTCGCTCGCCGATATTCCCGAACCGGTGGACATGGTCGAGGTATTCCGCGCCGCCGAGGCGGCGCCGGCGATCGTCGACCAGGCCATCGCCATCGGCGCCAAGGTGGTATGGATGCAGTTGGGGGTCCGCCATGACCAGGCGGCGGCCAAGGCCGAGGCGGCCGGGCTGGAGGTGGTCATGGACCGCTGCCCGAAAATCGAGTTCGGCCGGCTGGGTGGCGAATTGTCCTGGAGCGGTGTCAATACCGGGCTGATCCTCAATCACCCGCCGGCGGCACCGACCGATCGCCACCGCCCCGAGCGCCCATTGCCGCCGCGCAATCTCGATTATGGATTCGAAACCCGGGCCATCCATGCCGGCGCCGCGCCCGATCCGACCACCGGGGCGCGCATCACCCCGATCTACCAGACCAGCTCCTACGTCTTCGACGATGTCGACCAGGCGGCCTCGCTGTTCAATCTGCACAATTTCGGCCATGTCTATTCGCGGCTGTCCAATCCGACGGTGGCGGTGCTGGAGGAGCGGGTGGCGACCCTGGAAGGCGGTCGCGCCGCCGTTGCCGCGGCCTCCGGCCATGCCGGCCAGTTCCTGACCTTTTTCACACTGCTGGAGCCGGGCGACAGCTTTCTCGCCTCGCGCAATCTCTATGGCGGCTCGCTGACCCAATTCGGCCTGTCGTTCAAGAAGCTCGGCTGGACCTGCCGTTTCGTCGACCCCACCGATCCGGAAAACTTCCGCCGGGCGATGTCGGAGGATTGCAAGGCCATCTTCGTCGAGAGCCTGGCCAATCCCGGCGGCATCGTCGTCGATCTGCAGGCGGTCGCCGACATCGCCCATGAGGCGGGCATTCCGCTGATCGTCGACAATACCCTGGCCACTCCTTACCTCTGCCGGCCCTTCGACTGGGGGGCCGACATCGTCTGCCATTCGACCACCAAATTTCTCGGCGGCCACGGCAATTCCCTGGGGGGCGTGGTGGTGGAATCGGGGCGTTTCGACTGGGCGAAAAGCGGCAAATTCCCCGCCATGGCCGGCCCTGAGCCGGCCTATCACGGGCTGAATTTCTACGAGACCTTCGGCGATTTCGGTTTCACCACCAAGGCCCGCGCCGTCGCCCTGCGCGATTTCGGTCCCGCCATGGCGCCGATGAACGCCTTCCTCACCATCACCGGCATCGAAACCCTGCCGCTGCGCATGGAGCGCCATGTCGCCAATGCCCAGAAGGTCGCCGAATTCCTTGCCGGTCATGCCAAGGTGGCCTGGGTGTCCTATGCCGGCCTGCCCACCAGCCCGTTCCATGCCCTGGCGGCGAAGTACCTGCCCAAGGGGGCTGGTTCGGTGTTTACCTTCGGCGTCAAGGGCGGCTTCGATGCCGGCGTCAAGGTGGTGGAGGCGGTGCGCCTGTTCTCCCATCTGGCCAATGTCGGCGACACCCGCAGCCTGATTCTGCATCCGGCCTCCACCACCCACCGGCAGCTGACCGACGAGCAGCGCCTGGCGGCCGGTGCCGGACCGGATGTGATCCGCCTGTCGGTGGGGCTGGAGACCGCCGCCGATCTGATTCGCGACCTCGATCAGGCCCTGTCCGGCTGATCCTCAGATGGCGGCGGCGGGGAAGGCGTCTTCGCCGGCAGTGCGCCGGCTGGCATGGTCCAACGCCGCCAGCAGCTGGTATTTCCATTCCAGGAACTGGGGGTCCAGGCGGTCATGCGGCCGGGGCAGGCCGGGCCTGACCTCGCTGACGACATGGCCGGGATTGGGCCGCATGACGACGATGCGGTCGGCCAGGAACAGCGCCTCTTCAATGTCATGGGTGACCAGGACCATGGTCGGCCGGTCATAGGCCCAGAGATCCAGCAGATGGTCCTGCAGATCGGCCCGCGTCAGGGCGTCAAGGGCGGAGAACGGTTCGTCCAGCAGCAGGACCTGCGGCCGTCC
>DUZF01000157.1 GCA_013349665.1 Rhodospirillaceae bacterium
ATTCGGCGCCGAACTGGATTCGCTGTCTGATTTCGTCAGTTTCGGCGTCGCCCCGGCAATGCTTCTGTATTTCTGGACCATGCAGACCGCCGGCGGCGTCGGCTGGGCACTGGTGCTGCTGTTCTCGGTCTGCTGCGCGCTGCGCCTGGCGCGGTTCAACACCATGCTCGGCGAGCCCGATTTGCCGCCCTGGGCCTATAATTTCTTTACCGGCGTGCCGGCGCCGGCCGCCGCCGCCCTGGCGCTGATGCCGATGATGGTCAGCTTCCAGCTGGGAGCCGACAGCTTTTTCGCCAGCTGGTTGCTCAATGCCGTGGTGCTGGTCGCCGTTTCCTTCCTGATGGTCAGCAAGATCCCGACTTTTTCCGGCAAGCGCTCGCGGGTGCCGCATCGCTATGTGCTGCCGGTCCTGCTGCTGGTGGGGGTGCTGGCGGCCTTCCTGGTGACAGAACCCTGGGGCACCATCACCATGCTGGTTGCCCTTTACGCGGCCAGCATTCCGATCAGCGTCCGCGCCTTCGCCCGATTGCAGAGCAAGGCGGCGGCCCTGCGCGCCGCAGAACTGCCGGGCGAGGAGCCGCCGGCGCCGCCGACAGATACCCAATAGCCGCCAATGTGTTGCATTACGGCAACTGTGTTTCCAAAAAGACGCTGCCGCGCCCGCCGACAAGGGGTCGACCCCATTGAGTTGAAGGACCTCCCGCGCTAAATTCTCCTGGTAACTCCTAATTGCGTTTTCCCAGGCTGAAGGGGCGAAAACCTATGCGCATGTTCCCCGCCATTCTCGCAGCCGGCCTGATCGCCGGCGCGACTACCGCCGCGATGGCCGAAACCAACGGGCCTTATGTCGGTGCCGAAACCGGCATCACCTTCGCCCCAAAGGTCAGTTTCAAGGACGGCCCCCGCAGTTGGCGGGACACCCAGGATCCGGGCTTCGCCCTGCTCGGGCAGCTCGGCTACGGCTTCGGCCAGATCCGCGTGGAAGGCGAATTCGGCTGGCGCACCAACGGCATCGACAAGGTCAGCGGCCTCACCACCGCGTCCGGCTCGGGCAGCCTGGATGCCGCCAGCATCATGGCCAATGTCTATTATGACTTCGCCACCGGCACCCGGCTGACCCCCTATCTTGGCGCCGGCATCGGCGGTGTCGACGTTTCCGCCGACAACATCCGCGGCAGCGGCGTCACCTACAGCAATGACGACCAGTTCACCTTCGGATACCAGGGCATCGCCGGCGTCTCCTATGCGCTGGACGACAATCTGTCGATCAAGGCGGACTATCGTTATCTGCGCACCGCCGACACCAAGCTGAACGAAAGCCCCGGCTGGGGCACCGGCAGCGGCAAGGGCGACTATAGCTCGCACAGCCTGCTGGTCGGTTTCACCTATAAATTCGGCGCGCCTGAAAAGCCGATGCCGGCCCCCGCCCCGGCGGTCGCCGCACCGCCGCCGCCGGCTCCGGCCAAACCCGCCCAGGCGGCACCGATCGCCAAGACCTTCATGGTGTTCTTCGACTTCGACAAGGCCCTGATCACCCCTGAAGCGCAGAGGATCATCACCGAGGCGGCGGCGCAGGCCAAAGGCACCAATGCGACGGCGATCCACCTGACCGGCCACACCGACGCCGCCGGTACCAAGGAATACAACATGGCCCTGTCGCTGCGCCGCGCCGAAGCGGTCAAGGCGGCACTGATCAAGCTTGGCCTCCCCTCCGGCGAGATTTCACTGGTGGGCAAGGGCAAGAGTGAATTGCTGGTACCGACCAAGGACGGCGTGCGCGAACCGCAGAACCGCCGGGTACAGATCGTTCTCGAATAAGTCAAAGGCGACGGCGGGTTCCGACCGGACCCGCCGCGATCGCCAAGAGTGATGAGGGCGCTCCTGAAACTTCAGGGGCGCCCTTTCTTTTCAGTTCATTGCCGATTTGTTCTGCCGCTTCGCCTTCGGCGGCGCGCAGATGGAAATGAAGGCATGGGCTGGGGTCGCCGTCGCGGCGAACTCGCGGACCTCGCCCGGCGCCAGCGTCGCCGTCTGCTCGAGGTTGTCCAGGGCCGTCTGGCAGTAATCCGGATCGCTGTAGACCCGTTGACCGGCATCGTTGGCGACTTTGGTCATCCACAAATCGAGATTGCCACCCGCACGCGCGAAATGACCGCGCAAGGCGACGGCGTTGTCCTTCAACGCCCGGTCGAACTGACTGACGAAGCGATTGTAGCGTTCCTGAAAGGTTTGCGCGGCGGGATCGATGGTCCGGCAGTTAAGGGCCGCCACATTCAGACCCTGTTGAAAGACGCGAAATCGCGCATCCTTGGCTTCGTCGTCGGTGAAGCAAGAGGCAGCGCTGGCGGAGCCCGCGGCAAGAAGCAGAATTATCGCAGTCAGTGAACCCTTGACCGTCCTCGACACAGGCACCCCCAAATTAAACGTTTCACACCGGTCGGCTATACTGCCTCAAGCGCTTTACTCAGATCAACAGGACAGGAGGTCGTTGCGACTGACTTTCGGGACATCGTGACTTTTCTGGATTGAGTCTTTCGGCGCAGCGCGAGCAAGCGGACTAAGTCATTAGACTTCTTCAGAAAATTCGCTGCACGCTGGTAGCGTCCCAGCCCTCGGCACAACAGCCTTGGGACATCCTCATGACGGCAATCTTGGTTACCGGAGGGGCCGGCTACGTCGGCAGTCACTCCTGCAAGGCTCTGGCGGCAGCCGGTTTCCTGCCGGTGAGCTTCGACAATCTGTCCACCGGCCATCGCTGGGCCGTGCAATGGGGCCCCTTGGAAGCGGGAGATCTCGACGACATCGATGCCCTGCGCCGGGTCATGCGCCGGCACCGCATCGAAGCGGTGATGCATTTCGCCGCCTCGTCAAATGTCGGCGAGTCCATGCGCCAACCGGGATTCTATTTCCGCAACAATGTCGGCGGCACCTTGAACCTGCTGGAGGCGATGATCGACTGCGGCATCAAGACACTGGTGCTGTCGTCGAGTTGCGCCAGTTACGGCCGGCCGCAAAGCCTGCCCATCCAGGAAGACCACCCCCAATGGCCGATGAGCCCCTATGGCGAAACCAAATTCGCCGCCGAGCGGATGCTGCGCTGGTGGGACGAGGTGCACGGCCTGCGTTTCGTCGCGCTGCGCTATTTCAATGCCGCCGGAGCCGACGCGGAAGGGCGGATCGGCGAAGCCCATGAACCGGAAACCCACCTCATCCCCCTGGCCATCGCCGCCGCTCTCGGCCAACGGCCGCATCTGCTGATCCATGGCACCGACTACCCCACCGCCGACGGCACCGCGGTGCGCGACTATGTCCATGTCAGCGATCTGGCCCAAGCCCATCTGGCGGCATTACGCCACCTTTTCGCCGGCGGCCGCAGCCTGTCGTGCAATCTCGGGACCGGCCGCGGTCATTCGGTGCGCCAGGTGATCACCGCCGTGGAACGGGTGGCCGGCCGTCGGCTCCCGGTGATCGAAGGGCCGCGGCGTCCGGGCGACCCGCCCGAACTGGTGGCCTTTGCCCACCTGGCCAATCAGGTCCTGGCCTGGAAGCCGGAGATCACCGACCTCGAGCGCATCGTCTCCACCGCCTTCCGCTGGCACCGCGGCACCATGCCTGCCGTGGCACAGGCCGCCCAACCGTAAGCCTTCCCTCGTCCTATCTTTGTCTGTCCGCGGAGTAAATCATGCTGAATCGCTTCTTCCTGTTGCTGTTGTCATTGCCGCTGGCCGCCTGTTCTACCAGTCCCAGCCTGCATCATCCGACGCCGCTGGCCTCGCTGCCGCAGCCGACCGCCGTCCAGGATTACCAGATCCAACCGGGCGACAATCTGGACATCAGATTTTACTACAACCCCGAACTCAACGAGCAGCAGCAGGTGCGCCCGGATGGCCGCATCACCCTGCAGCTGATCGGTGAACAGGCGGTGGCCGGCCGCACCCCCCATGAACTGGAGACCGCCTTGCGCAGCAAATATACGGGCGAATTGAAACAGCCGGAAATCGCCGTCATCGTGCGCGGCTTCGGCGGCCAGAAGGCCTATGTCGACGGTGAGGTCGGCCGGCCGGGCATGGTCGATCTGACCGGCGGCATGACCGCCTTGCAGGCCCTGGCGCAGTCCGGAGGGGCCAAGACCACCGGCGAACTCGACGAGGTGATCCTGATCCGTCGCGTCGACGGCAAACCGGTTGCGGTGCCCCTTGATCTCGCAAAGGCGCTCGACGGCAAGGATCTCGGACAGGACGTTCAACTGCGCCCCTATGACGTACTGTTTGTGCCGCGCTCGGCGATCGCCAATCTCAACACCTTTATCGATCAGTATTTCCGCCAGAACGTGCCGATCCCCTTCGGCGCCGGCTACACGCTGTAGAGATCAAAACATAACCGAAGGAATCCGGAGGGGTCGATGTATCGGGATTTTTTCCGCCTGTCGGACGAACCCTTCCGGGTTACCCCCGATCCCGGATTTCTGTTTCTTGCCGACCAGTACAAACAGGCCCTGGCGGCGATCGCCCAAGGCATCGCCAGGCGCAAGGGATTTGTCTGTATCACCGGTGAAGTCGGGGTCGGCAAGACCACCATTCTGCGGGCCTATCTCGACGGGATCAAAGAAGGCCTGCCGACCTTCGTCTATGTGTACAATCCGAAGGTCTCTTTCCCCGCTTTGCTGCGCGGCATCCTCGGCGATCTGCATCTGCCGGCCGCCGGCGACCTGCCGCAGATGGTCGAACGCCTGCGCGGCCACCTGCTCGCCTGTCATCGCAACCGGAGCACCGTCGTGCTGTTCATCGACGAAGCCCAGACCATGCCCATCGAAACCCTGGAAGGCCTGCGCCTGCTGTCCAATCTGGAAACCGCCACCGAAAAACTGCTGCAGATCATCCTGGTCGGCCAGCCGGAACTGGACGATCTCCTGGCGACACCGCAATTGCGGCCCCTGCACAGCCGTATCGTCCTCAGGGCCAGGCTGCGCCCCTTGAGCAAGGCCGACAGCCTGGCCTATATCCGCCACCGCCTAAGCCGGGTGGCCCTGGACAAGCAGGACATCTTCACCAGAGCGGCCATCGACCTGCTGGTCAAGGAGGCTGGCGGTGTGCCGCGGCTGATCAACATTCTCTGCGACGCGGCGCTGACCACCAGCTTCCGGTACCGCTTGCGGCCGGTGCCGCGCCAGGTGGCGCGGGAAGCCATCGAGGACCGTTTCGGCCGCCGGCTCGGACACCCCTGGCGGCTCCGCCTGGCGGCGGGAGGACTGGCGGCCGGCTTGCTGGGAGCGCTGGCTCTCTCCGGCACCCTCGGACCGCGGACGCCGTCGTTTTCCGCGCCCACGGCGATGCCGCCGGCACTGCAGATCCCGCCGCCGGCCGTCCGGCCGCCCAAGCCGCCCGAGCCACCTGAACCGGTCGCCGACCCGCCTCCCCCGGAGCCGATACCCCAGCCGGCCACCTTCCCCCCCGCGGCAAAACCGCCCGAATCGCAGCGCACCGTCATCGTCAAACGCGGCGATACCCTGTCCCGCCTGTCGCTGGCGCTGTTCGGTTCGGCCGACAGCCGCCGGCTGATGCGCCTGCGCCAGGCCAACCCGACCCTCACCAATGTCAACCGCCTGTACCCCGGCCAGATCATTGCCGTCCCCGCCGAGGAGAGCGACCGTTAGACCACTTGGCGCAGGGCGTCGTCCAAGGCTCCGGCCGGGCATTCAAGGCGGTTGAAATCGGCCCAGCGGGACAGGCAGAGCAGTGACCACAACCGCCGCCCATGATCATGACGGCCGATCTGATGATCATCCAGCAGAGCGAGGCAGGCCTGGCGGTCGAGCACACCGGCGGCGAACAGTCGGCCGTGCTGCGCCGCCTCGCGGAAGAGCTCCGCCAGATCACCGCGGAACCATCGGCCCAGCGGCGGCACGGCACCGCCGCAATCGCTCCCGGACAACCGGCCCAGCCCTTTCAACGCCCGCGCTGCCAGCGCCTCGGGCCGCGGACAGGCGGACCCTTCGCCGCCGGGCAAGGCCAGCAGATAGTCGATCAGCGAGTCGTCGAGGAAGGGGACGCGGAGCGTCACCGAATGGGCCATGAACATGCGGTCGAGCCCCAGCAGCACCCCGTCGGCCACCGTCGAGCGGGTCTCGGCGTAGGCCAGCGAGGCGAAACCGTCCTCGGCGATGGCGGCCGGCACCGACTGCCGGAACCGTCTCAGCGGCCGCTCGACGGACTTCAACCGGCGACGCAGCACCGGCGTCAGCAGCACCAGCGGGTCATCCACCGGCGGACGCCCGCCCAAGCGGCCGGCGAGGCCGAGCAGGTCGGCGACGGCGGCGATCAGCCTGGCGATCCGTTGACCCGGCGGCGGCAGGTCGGCGCCGGCTGCCCAGGGCATGGCCATCCAACTGCCCGACGCCGCCAGTGCCGCCGGCATGCCGCTGCCGGCCATCCAGCGCCCGATCCACCACCAGCAGAGCAGGACGGGATCGGCCAGCGGCTCGTCCATCGCCCGCCAGCACTCCGCCAGACGGCCGATGACCTGGGTTTCCTGGGGGTTCACCGCGGTCAGCCGCAGGCCGGACGCCGCCGCCGCCGGGGCCAGGCGGCGGCAACTGTCATCGCCGAACACCAGCACCTCGGGCCGACGTCCCAGCAAGCGCCCCATGGTCACCGCCATGGCCAACGAGGCGGGGTCACCATCGACCACGGCGGAAATCGGCCGCATGGCGCCGAGGCGGTCGGCGATCGCCGATTCCGCCAGCACCCGGAGATTATTTTCATGATGGTCGGCCGACAGCGCCCGGATGGCCGCCACCCGGTGAGGATCGCTGCACGGGGTCCACCACACCATCGGCCGCAGCCGGTTGCCCCGCTCGACCACCAGGGCTTCGCCGGGGCCCAGCTTACGGATGCCGTCGAACAGCGTATGGGGGGCGGCAACGGCGCCGCAGGCGAAATATTCGGGCAGGCGCTCGACGTCGAGGCGGCCCGGCGCCTCCAGACAATCGGGCAGGATCCGCCCCTCGCTGGCAAAGGCCATGGCGCCCAGGCCGGACGACCAGTACAGCGGCCGCTCGCCCAGCCGGTCGCGGGCCAGCAGCAATCGCTGGCGCCCGTCATCCCACAGGGCCAGGGCGAAGCCGCCATGTAGATGGTGAAGGAATTCCAGGCCGTATTGTTCGTAGGCATGGACCACCAGCTCGGCCGCCGCGTCGGTCCGCAGGTCATGGCCGTCAAGGCGCAGGGAGTGGCTGAGGGCCCGCTGATTGTCGATTTCGCCGTCGATCACCGCCCAGACGTCGCCGTCCTCGTTGACGCTCGGCACCGAGGCCATGCCGCGCTCGGACGGCGCCAGCATCCGGCAGCCGCCGAGCGCCAGCCGACCGTTCGCCGACCGGCGCCAGCCGCGGTCATCCGGCCCGCGATGGGCCAGCCGCTCCAGCATCCGTTCAACCTTCGCCGGGTCTACACGCTCGCGGGTCAAGCTGAGCATTCCGGCTATGCCGCCCATCGGCCGCGCCTCCTCCCTCGCTCTTGCCGCCACGGCACAGTGTGCGGCGACGGCCCGGCAGGGCAAACCGGGCATGGGAGGTATCCGCCGGCGGCGAAGAATCCCCCTTCCGATCCCCCGCCCGGCTGTGGCAGGGTGCGCGGGCTATGGCATATGCGGTCAAGGAGATCTTCTATTCGTTGCAGGGCGAGGGCGTACATGCCGGCCGCCCGGCGGTGTTCTGCCGTTTCGCCGGCTGCAATCTGTGGTCCGGACGGGAGGCCGACCGCGCCAGCGCCATCTGCAGGTTTTGCGATACCGATTTCGTCGGCGCCGATGCCGGCCAGTTCAGCGATGCCGACCGTCTGGCCGCCGCCGTCGCCGCGCTATGGCCGGTCGGCGCCGGTGGGCGTTTCGTCGTCTGCACCGGCGGCGAACCGCTGCTGCAGTTGGACGCGGCGCTGTGCGCGGCCTTGCACCGGCTCGACTTCACGGTGGCGGTGGAAACCAACGGCACCCAGCCCCGCCCGCCGGGCATCGACTGGCTATGCGTCAGTCCCAAGGCCGGGGCGAAGCTTCTGCTCACCGCCGGCGACGAACTGAAACTGGTCTATCCGCAGGCGGACGCCCCGCCGGAGGCCTTCGCCGGGCTGGAATTCGGACATTTCCTGCTGCAACCGATGGACGGCGCGGCGGCCACCGCCAACACCGATGCCGCCGTCGCCTATTGCCTGGCCAATCCGCAGTGGCGCTTCTCCCTGCAAACGCATAAGGTCCTTGGCTTGCGTTAGCCGCCCACCGTATGGCGGCTCCGACCAGAGGAGATGAGTTTTGGGCGGCTCTGGCGCGTTGAGCGCCCGCGCCCTCTTGGCGCGAGAGCCAAGACGCCGGAGGCGGCGCCCGGCGACTGAGGGGCAATTGTAGTAGGAGTACATATGACTGCCTATACGGTCACCCGGAGCATCGCCATCGATGCCGGCCACCGGGTGATGACCCATGGATCGAAATGCCGCCACCTGCATGGCCACCGCTATGCCATCGAGGCGACCTGCGAGGCCGACCATCTGCAGGGAACCGGCGAGCAGGCGGACATGGTGCTGGATTTCGGCTTCCTCAGGGATGAAATGCTGTCGGTCATCGACGGCCCCTGCGATCACGGTTTCCTCGCCGATCTGGCCGACCGCGAGTTGCTGGCCATGTTCTGTCCGGCCGACCGCGATTTCGCCGCCTGGTGGGACGGTCTGGCCGCCGCCGTCGGCGAAAGCGATCACTGCCTGACCACCGATACCCGCCTGGGCACCAAGCTTTATGTGCTGGCGGTCAATCCCACCGCCGAACAGCTGTGCCGCCATTGGTTCCGCCGCCTGGCGCCCCGGGTCGGCGAACGCAGCGGCGGGCTGGCCCGCCTGACCCGGGTGACGGTATGGGAGACCCCCAACTGCCGGGCCAGCTACGGCGAGCCGTGAGCGGCCTGCCCATCGAGCCGGCCCTGCCGGAGCTGCTGGCGGCGCTGGCGGCCGGATCCGCCGCCGTATTGCAGGCGCCGCCGGGGGCCGGCAAGACCACCCGCGTGCCCCTGGCCCTGCTCGACCAGCCCTGGCTGGCCGGCAAACGCCTGATCATGCTGGAGCCGCGCCGCCTGGCCGCCCGCGCCGCCGCCCGGCGGATGGCCGACACCCTGGGCGAGACGGTGGGCGGCACGGTGGGCTATCGCATCCGCCTGGACAGCAAGGTGGGTTCGAAGACCCGTATCGAGGTGGTCACCGAAGGCATCCTCACCCGCATGATCCAGGACGACCCCGGCCTGGACGGGGTGGGCGCCGTGCTGTTCGACGAATTCCACGAGCGCAGCCTGAACGCCGATCTCGGCCTCGCCCTGTGTCTCGAGGCGCAGGCCGGGCTGCGCCCCGATCTGCGCCTGCTGGTGATGTCGGCGACGCTGGACGGCGGGCCGGTGGCCCGGCTGATGGGCGAGGCGCCGATCGTCTCCAGCCAGGGGCGGGCCTGGCCGGTGGACATCCATTGGGCAGAACGCCCCGCCGGCCGCTTCGAGGACGCGCTGACGGCGCTGGTGCTGACGGCTCTCGCCGAGCAGCCGGAGGGCGATCTGCTGGTCTTCCTGCCCGGCCAGGGCGAGATCCGCCGGGTCCGCGAACGGCTGGCTGACCGGCGCCCCGATCTGCTGCTGGCGCCGCTCTACGGTGCGCTTTCCCAGGCCGAGCAGGATCTGGCCCTGCTGCCGCAGCCGGGCCGGCGCAAGGTGGTGCTGGCCACCGCCATCGCCGAAACCAGCCTGACCATCGAGGGCGTGCGGACGGTGGTCGACGGCGGCCGGATGCGGCTGCCGCGCTTCGATCCCAATGGCGGCATGAGCCGGCTGGTCACCCTGCCGGTGTCGAAGGCGGCGGCCGAACAGCGGCGCGGCCGCGCCGGCCGCCTGGGGCC
>DUZF01000288.1 GCA_013349665.1 Rhodospirillaceae bacterium
GACATCGGCACCAACGGCATTGTTCCGGCGACGATGGGATATGACATCGCGGATCTGAGGCAACCGGACTCGCCGAACACCTTTTCCGGCGGCATGCCCTCTTCGACAGGCAGCGCCACACTGGGGCAGGTCTCCCCGCAAGTCGTTGTCATCCCGGGCACACAACCGACCTTGCCGAACAGCATCTTCGTCAGCCCCGCCGACCCGGGCATCGACACCAAGGGTTTGGTCCAGGCGCCCGGCGCCGCCACCACCGAGACCCGCCTTGCCGCTTCGGGCGCCGGCCTGACCTCCAGCGCCGCCCCGCCCCCTATCGCCGGCCAGACGGATCCAAAGACCTCCGCCATCCCGGCTTCCGGCGGCTCAGGCATCCGGTTGGCGGCGACAGCGGCTGGACCTTCGAACCGTGTGTTGATCCCCGGACTGCTGTCACTCCAAACTTCGCCAATATTCTGGGATCAGAACGATGTAGAGGAAGAGCCGGATGACCCTGATCTTATCGTTATCCGGTAAACCTATAGCGCGACGTGATAAATCCCCAGCCATTCAGTTAATCTGTTGTGGAATATTTCGGCTCGGTTTTAGGTAAGAAACACGCTACCGGTTCAGAATATCCGCCAGTTCCTGCAACTGCTTGTCGAAGCGCAGCAGGAAAAAGCCCTGATAGGCGAGATCAGACGGCACGAAATAGGCGCCGCCGGCACCGTTGGCGATGAAGAATTTATAGAGCGACGCCCCCGAACGCAGGGAGACCAGCATATTCTCCCAATGCTCGAGCGCGCCCTTGGTCTTCAGCACGTCGTGATAGTCTTCGCCGATGGCGGCGAGCAGAATGTAATAGGCATACATCCGTCCCTTGGTGGCAAAAAACACCTCGGTTGCCCGGCCGTCGAAATAGCCGCCGTTGCTGGCCAGCACCTGGCGCTGGTTGTCGGTCAGATGCTGTTTCTCGGCATCGGAAAAGTTGTCCGGCGACAGCACGGTCAGTTCGATGGTGCCCGACTGGCTGCCGAGATCCTTGCCGATCTTGACCAGGACATCGGACAGGCTGCTGGCGATCCTGTCGTATTTCGCCTGCCCATGGGCCAGGCGGTGATTGTATTCGTCGAGATTGCGGATGCCCTCGCGGTATTGCGACACCGCGCTGGGCAGGATGAAGGCCGTCGGATCGTAGTTCAGCAACCCCTTGGCGGCGACCAGATTGCGGTCGGCCTCGCCCGATCCGCGCTCGCGGCCGAGAAAGTCCGTCATCTGCGTCGCCCATTGGGCGACCGCGTATTGGATACCGATCTGATAGGCGACCATATTGGTGCTATGGGCGATGGGATAGAACCAGGGCTTGTTCGGCGCCCAATGATTGGTCTCGAGGTCCATCAGGCTGGCCGCCATGGTCACCGCCTTGCTGCCGCCCTCCACCACATAGTCGGCTTGCGGTTGCAGATCGCGGTCGTCGTCGATGCGGTATTCATGGACGAACAGGGCAAAATAGAGGATCACCGCCAGCGCCGCCCCGCCGGCCGTCAACCGTGCGACGATGCCGCTGTCGGCAATATGATCGGCGATGGCGTCGCCGATCCCAGCCAGTTTTTCCGCCAAGGCGCGCCAGGCTGCCATCATCATCCGTCCATCAAATGTTCAAATCCTGCTTTTTACAATACCATGGGTCCGTCAGGATCCGCACCGGCATCCGACGAGCAAACCGCAAAACGGGAGAAAACATGACCGAGCCTCGGCTCAAGGCGAAGTTATGGGTCCAGGCCACCGTTCGGGCCTGCCATGCGCAGGGATACGTGGCGATGGTCGCCCGCAAGGGCGACGATGACGCCGGCGCGGTGCTGATCGTGCAGAATTTGCTGGGCGGCGGCTTCCGGGTGCTGACCCAGATGCGCACCAAGGACGGCCAACCGGGCTGGATGGCCGGCACCGGCGCGGCGCCGGTCGACGACGCGGTCGCCCAGGCCTATATCGCCCGCCAGGTCGAACGCGACTGGGACCTGTGGGTTGTCGAGATCGAAGACCGCGACGGGCGCCTGCCGTTCCAGACCACAATTATTTAGGCTCTGAAATTCCGTCTATGTCCTTGCGGGTGCTGTCGCCACCGCGGCGGAACTGCTAACCTGCCGCCTTGATCGAGGAGGACCAGACCAATGACAGACGACGAAAAGTTGGCCGAATACCTGTCTCGGGGCGGTACTGTCACCCGTTGCCCGCCCGGTCCTTCGGAAAACATCGTCTATCGCAACCGTCAGCAGTTCCGCCGCCGGCAACATACCGCCGGAGGACCCGAAGGCGAGCAGAAAGCCAAGGACTCCTGAAAGGATCCTAACCGGATGCCGAGATCGGCGCGTGGCGGATGGCACCATGGTAGATCTGCGCGGTCATACCCTGGTAATCGACTTCCACAAAATGCTGACCGCTGTCGTCCGTCTTCATCGTCAGGGTGATGTGACCGGCCTCTATGGCCTTGACGGCGTCATCCCCCGTCAGCTCGAACGCCTTGCCGATCGCCCCCAGCAGAGCGCTGATTTCGGTGAACATTTCCGGTTCGGCCATGACCCGCTCAAGCCTTGCCGCGGCCGCTCTTCGCCGGCGCCGCCTTGGACGCGGCCGGGGCTTTCGCCTTCGCCGGTTTCGCCGCGGCGGGCTTCCTGGCGGCCTTGGCCAACTCAGCCTCCGCCTGCAACCAGAACTCGACATCACGGCCATCCGGCCGACCGCTGGATACCCACAGATCATGGGCTCGCTGGCGGATTTTATCCTGATCGACGGTCATGGGACTCTACCCCTCCCTGTCTCGGGCGATGTCTGCCCGGTGAAAAAGCTACCGCACTGCGGGGGCGGCGCACAAACGATTATTCGGTGACATTTAACCTAAATTAAGACCGTAGATGGCGGCGCCTGAGGACATTGATCAGCAGACTGTCGCGCGGGCCGATGGTCAGGGACACCAGGTACAGCAGGCCGGCGACCAGGACGATGGACGGTCCCGACGGCCAATCGAAACGATAGGACAGGACCAGGCCGCAATAGCCGGAAACGAAGGCCGAAGCGCTGGCCAGGAAGATCAGGCTCCACACCTGGCGCACCCAGAACCTGGCGGCGATGGCGGGCAGCATCATCAGACCGACCGCCATCAGGGTGCCCAGCGCCTGGAACCCCGCCACCATGTTGAGCACCACCAGAACCAGAAAGATACCGTGATAAATGCCGCCGCGACCCTCCAGGCTGGCCAGGAAGGTGCGATCGAAGCAATCGGCGATCAGGCCGCGATAGATGGCGGCAAAGGCCAGCATGGTCACCGTGCTGATCCCCGCCATCAGCGTCAGCGACTGGTCGTCGACGCCGAGAATGCTGCCGAACAGTACATGGATGAGATCCACCGAGGTGCCGTGGGTCGATACCAGCAAGACACCGAAGGCCAGCGAGATCATGAAGAAGGCGGCGAAGCTGGCATCTTCCTTTTGCGGCGTGTAGCGGCTGACCAGGCCCGAGGCCATGGCCACCAGGACCCCGGCGAGGAAGCCGCCAAGGCTCATGGCCGGCAGCGACAGCCCGGCGAAAATGAAGCCCAGCGCCGCCCCCGGCAGCACCGAATGGGCCATGGTGTCGCCGATCAGGCTCATCCGCCGCAAGACCAGGAACACGCCGATCGGGCCGGCGCCCAGCGACAGGGCGAGACAGGCCACCAGGGCGCGGCGCATGAAGGCGAAATCGGCGAAGGGACCGATCAGCATGTCGTAAAGACCGGTCATGCCGCCCCGCGGCAGAGGTCGGCTTCATTGTCCCAGGCCTCGCTCATCGCCCGCGCCGCCAGCAGGTTCTCGGCGGTCAGAACCTCCGCCGTCGGCCCCCAGGCGATCAGCTCGCGGGCCAGCAGCAGGCTGTGCGGGAAGACCCGGCGAACCTGCTCGAAATCATGCAGGATGACGATCACCGTGCGGCCCTCGCCATGCCAGCGGGCGACCAGATCGAGCAGGTCCTTGGTGGTCCGCGCGTCGATGGCGGTAAACGGCTCATCCAGCAGGATCACCCGGCTGTCGGCCACCAGGACGCGGGCAAACAGCACCCGCTGGCGCTGGCCGGCGCTGAGATGGCCGAAAATGCGGTCGTCGAAGCCGTCGAGGCCGACCGTCGACAGGGCCTGGACAGCCGCCTGCCGCATCGCCGCGGTCACCGGCCGGAACGGCCCGATCCGGCGCCAGAACCCCATCTGCACGACATCCATGACGGAGATGGGAAAGCCGTCATCGGCGACCATCAGTTGCGGCAGATAGCTGATGTCCGCCCGGCGACATCCGCTCAGCCGCAGACTGCCGCCGGAAATCCGGCGCAGCCCGGCAATGGCCTGCAGCAGGCTGCTCTTGCCGGCGCCGTTGGGGCCGATGACCGCCGTCAGGCTGCCGGGGGCGAAGCTGCCGCAGACATGATGCACCGCCGGATGGCGGTCATAGGCGATGGTGACGTCCTGAAGCTCGATCAATTATCTTACCCGACCCAATTGAGCGCCCAGCCGACGCACAGCCACAGCACCAGGACAAGGCCGAGAGCGACCGCCGAACGTCGGCCCAAACCCCAGGAAAACGGCGATATCGGGTGCGGCAAACGACCATCCTGCGAAATGTTACGTTATAACAAAATCGTCCGAACCCTACACAATGCCGGGCCTCTTCGCAACATACCCGGTCACCTCCATTGCCCCGCTGATCGGAAAAGAATTAATCCATCGACCGAAGCATCGGCTCATGTTAATGACGAGCGATTGGCGCCGGGAGCACCACTCCTGGCGACTATGACAGAAATAAGACCCCCAGGCGGAAGGACAAGACGATGGCCCTGCTGATTACTGATGATTGCACCGGATGTGATGCTTGCGTTGCCGAATGCCCGAACAAGGCGATTTCTCCCGGTTCGGTTATTTACCTCATCGACCCCAATCGTTGCACCGAATGCGTCGGCGCCCATGACGAGCCGCAGTGCAAAGTGGTCTGCCCGGCCGACTGCATCATCAATGACCCCGACCATGCCGAGTCCCGCGACCAGTTGCAGAAGAAGTACGAATCCCTGCGCTGATCCCAAACCAGCCGAAACGAAAGACGCGGCCCATGCCCATGGGCCGCGTCTTTTTTTATGCCCGGCGCACCAGCTGGTAGCGGCGGCCGACATAGGCGATGGGCACGCTCCAGATGTGGACCAGGCGGGAGAAGGGGAACAGCAGAAAGATGGTCATGCCGAGGATCAGGTGCAGCTTGAACACCGCCTCGACACCGGCGATGACATCGGCGGCGCCGCTTTGAAACGTCACCACGCCCTGCGCCCAGCCCGCCAGAAGCAGCATCGTCGAGCCGTCGGGATGCGCCGCCGAGGCCGGGATCGACCATAGCCCCAGGGCCAGCTGGATCACCAGGATCACCAGGATGGCGGTGTCCATGAAGGATCCGGCCGCCCTCACCCGGTCGTCGGTCAACCGGCGGAACAGCAGGAACAGGCCGCCGGCCATCGCCAGCGTGCCGGCGATGGCGCCGGCGGACATCGCCAGGACCTGTTTTGCCGAAGGCGTCAGGCCGAAGGCCTCATAGGCCTCATGCGGCGTCAGCAGGCCAACGAAATGTCCGGCGAACAGCAGCAGGACGCCGATATGGAAGGCGTTGCTGGCCAACTGCATGCCATGACGGCGGAGAAACTGGCTCGAGCCGCTTCTCCAGCTGTAAGGCTCGAGGTCGAAGCGGACCAGGCTGCCGATGAGAAACACGGCGCCGGCGATATAGGGATAGATCCCGAAGAAAAATCCGTTCCAGGACTGGCTCATTTTTCGCCCCTCATTCTTATCTTGTCAGCAACCGCTCAACGCGGCGCCGGCGCCAAAGCGCACCTCCGCCTCGGCCCAGGCGGCATCGATGTCTTCATCCATATCGCCGGTGGCGAGGCGCACCGGCTTCGCCGGGCCTTCGGCGAGGCCGGCGACAATCGCCAGCAGCAAACCGTATTCGGCGTTCCGCCGGCCCACCCGTTCGGCCAGCGCCTCGACCACATGCACCGCCTCGCCCAGCAGATTGCGCGCCTCCGCCTCGGGCAACAGCGACAGGAATTCGAGGAAGGCCGGCAGATAATCGGGCAATTCGGAGGCTTGCACGGTCAGGCCGTGGCGGCCATAGAGGCCGGCGAGATCGACCATCGCCTGCCCGCGATCGCGTGAATCGCCGTGCACATGCTCGAACAGATGCAGCGACCCGGCGCGCGTGCGGTCGAACAGGTCGACCCACTCGGCCTGGCAGTCGAGCAGGTCGCCACGTTCCAGGCGCTCCAGCAGAAGCACCGGCGCGTCGACGCCCTCGGCCTTCAGGATGGCCCGCATTTCCGGAATGGCGGCGACGGTTTCCGCATTGGGATAATCGAGCAGCGCCGCCAGAACCTTGAATGTCAGCATTACGGCGCCCTCCTCTGGCGCGAACCGAACAGACCGACATCGCTGGCGCCGCCGCAGCCATTGCCGAAGGAGAACCCGCAGGATCCCTTGAGGTCAAAGGCGTTCTCGGCATATTCGCGATGGCTGGTGGGAATGACGAAACGGTCTTCGTAATCGGCGATGGCGAGGAAGCGGTACATCTCCAGCACCTCGGCCTCGCTCAGGCCCACCTGGTCGAGCGGACGACGATCCGGCTCTCCGTCGACGGTCTTGGAACGCATATAGGCCCGCATGGCCAGCATCCGCTCCAGCGCCAGGGTGACCGGCGCGACATCGCCGGCGGTCAGCATATTGGCCAGATAGCGCACCGGGATGCGCAAGCTGGCGACGTCGGGGATCACCCCGTTGACGCCGATGACGCCGGACTCGGCGCGGCCTTGGATCGGCGACAGCGGCGGGATGTACCACACCATCGGCAGGGTGCGGTATTCGGGGTGCAGCGGAAAGGCCAGTTTCCACTGCATCGCCATCTTGTAGACCGGCGAATTGCGCGCCGCCTCCAGCCAGGCTTCGGGGACGCCGTCGCGACGGGCCTGGGCCTGCACTTCCGGCGAATGGGGATCAAGGAACAGATCCAGCTGCGCCTGGTAAAGCCCGGTTTCCGCCTCGGCGGAGGCCGCCTGCTCGATGCGGTCGGCATCGTAGAGCAGCACGCCGAGATAGCGGATCCGCCCGACACAGGTTTCCGAACAGACGGTGGGCTGACCGGACTCGATGCGCGGGTAGCAGAAAATGCACTTCTCTGCCTTGCCGGACTTCCAGTTGTAATAAATCTTCTTGTAGGGACAGGCGGAAACACACATCCGCCAGCCGCGGCACTTTTCCTGGTCGATGAGGACGATCCCGTCCTCTTCGCGCTTGTAGATCGAGCCGGACGGACAGGCGGCGACGCAGGCCGGATTGAGGCAATGCTCGCACAATCTCGGCAGCGACATCATGAAGGTGTTCTCGAATTCGCCGTACATCGCCTTTTCGATATTGGCGAAATTCTGGTCGGCGGAGCGCTTCTTGAACTCGGTCCCCAGGATCTCCTCCCAGTTGGGGCCCCATTCGATCTTTTGCATACGCTTGCGGGTCACCAGCGAACGCGGCCGGGCGGTCGGCGTATTCTGTGATTCCGGCGCCTGCTGCAGATGTTCGTAATCATAGGTGAAGGGTTCGTAATAATCGTCGATCACCGGCATGCGCGGATTGGAGAAGATCTTCGACATCAGGCCGATCCTGGAGCCCATGCGGGGGACCAGGCTGCCGTCGCGCCGCCGCCGCCAGCCGCCCTGCCATTTTTCCTGGTTCTCCCAGTCCTTGGGATAGCCGATGCCGGGCTTGGTTTCGACATTGTTGAACCAGGCGTATTCGACCCCCTCGCGGGTGGTCCAGACGTTCTTGCAGGTCACCGAACAGGTGTGGCAGCCGATGCATTTGTCGAGGTTGAGCACCATGCCGATCTGTGCGCGGATTTTCATGGCGTCAGCCCTCCTCGCCGTCGAGCCAGTCGACCGTCGTCATCTTTCGCAAGACGACGAATTCATCGCGGTTCGAGCCGACCGTGCCGTAATAATTGAAGCCGTAAGACAACTGCGCATAACCGCCGATCATATGGGTCGGCTTCAGACAGGTGCGGGTCACCGAGTTGTGGATGCCACCCCTGAGGCCGGTGGTCTGGGCGCCGGGGGTATTAATGATCTTCTCCTGGGCGTGATACATCATGCACATGCCGGACGGCACCCGCTGGCTGACCACGGCCCGGGCGGCGATGGCGCCGTTGGCGTTGTAGACTTCGATCCAGTCGTTGTCCTCGATGCCGGCCTTGGTGGCGTCCTTCTCGCCGATCCAGACGATCGGCCCGCCGCGCGACAGGGTCAGCATCAGCAGATTGTCGGAATAGGTGCTGTGGATGCCCCATTTCTGATGCGGCGTGATCCAGTTGAGCACCAGCTGCGGCGTCCCGTTGGCCTTGGCGTCGATCACCGGCTTGATGGTCTTGGTGTCGATGGGCGGGCGGTAGACGCAGAAGCCCTCGCCGAAGCCGCGCATCCAGCTATGGTCCTGGTAGAACTGCTGGCGTCCGGTCAGGGTCCGCCAGGGGATCAGCTCATGGACGTTGGTGTAGCAGGCGTTATAGCTGACATGCTCGGACTCGAGGCCAGACCAGATCGGCGAGGAGATGATCTTGCGCGGTTGCGCCTGGATATCGCGGAAGCGGATCTTCTCGTCTTCCCGCGCCAAGGCCAGATGGGCATGCTCGCGCCCGGTGGTCACCGACAGCGATTCCCAGGACTTGACCGCCACCTGGCCATTGGTTTCCGGCGCCAGCATGAGAATGGTTTCGGCGGCATCGATATCGCTTTCGATGCGGGGCATGCCCTTGGTCGGCCCGTCCTCGGTGACCAGGCGGTTGAGTTCGCCCAGCGCCTTGATCTCGGCATCGGCGTTCCAGGCGATGCCCTTGCCGGCATTGCCGAGCTTGCCCATCAGCGGCCCCAGCGCGGTGAACCGCTTCAGGGTGTTGGGATAGTCGCGTTCCACCACCGTCATGTTGGGCATGGTCTTGCCGGGCACCGGATCGACCTCGCCCTTCTGCCAGTCCTTGACGTCGAAGGGCTGGCCCAGTTCGCCGGGGCTGTCATGCATCAGCGGCGTCAGCACCAGGTCGCCCTCGACGCCGAGGACGCCCACCGACAGTTCCGACAGCTTGGCGGCGAATCCCTTGTAGATCTCCCAGTCGCTGCGCGATTCCCAGGCCGGATCGACCGCCCGGCTTAAGGGGTGGATGAACGGATGCATGTCCGAGGTGTTGAGATCGTTCTTCTCGTACCAGGTGGCGGTCGGCAGCACGATGTCGGAATAGACGCAGGTGGTGGACATGCGGAAATCCAGAGTCACCAGCAGATCCAGCTTCCCTTCCGGCGCCTTGTCGTGCCAGACCACGTCCTGGGGCTTGGCGCCGCCGGCAACGCCGAGATCCTCGTCCATCAGGCCGTTCTTGGTGCCCAGCAGATATTTCAGGAAGTATTCGTGGCCCTTGCCCGACGACCCCAGCAGGTTCGAGCGCCAGACGAACAGGTTGCGCGGAAAGTTCACCGGGTTGTCGGGATCGGCGCAGGACATTTTCAGGGTTCCCGCCTTCAGCCCTTCCAGCGCGAAATCCTTGGGATCCTTCCCCGCCGCCCGGGCCTGCCGGACCACCTCGAGGGGATTGGTTTCCAATTGCGGCGCGGAGGGCAGCCAGCCCATGCGTTCGGCCTTGACGTTGAAGTCGATCAGCGTCCCGGTGAACTCATTGGGATCGGCCAGCGGCGACAGGATTTCCTTTACCGCCAGCTTTTCGTGCCGCCACTGGTCGGTATG